>NZ_CASEZB010000024.1:0-78479 GCF_949292495.1 Candidatus Avelusimicrobium aviculae | reverse complement strand
GTATCGGCAGTGATAAACGCAGTGACTTAATTTGGTAAGTTCCATATTGAGATGGTACTAAATATGAAGATTTGGGGATACACACTCCATCCCTCGGGCTTACGCCCGGGGTTTATTGTGAGCAGTAGTTATAAAAACCCCGGGCTGGAAACCGGGGTTTTTTATTCATAAATATCCCCGGCAAACCCGGGGCTTTATATACAAAAACACCCCCATGTACATGGGGGTGTTTACGCACAAACAAAACTATTTGCGTTTGGAAAATTTGGGGTACAGCACCTGGGTAAATTTATCCATTTGCTCTTCCCCGCCGCGTATTTTTAAATTGACGGATAAAACATATACGTCTTTTGTTAAAATCTCGCGCCAGTTGTCGGGGAATTTTACAAAATCCTTAAACGTGGTAATAAGCGGAAGGGAACCGCGGGTTTCCTCAAACGTGCGCAAGTGCTCCGGCGTGTAGAACTGATGATCCGGAAAGCGCCAGCGCTGCTTAAGCGTAAGACCCAGGTTTTCAAGGGTTTTTTCAAACGTTTCCGGGTGCCCCAACGCGCAGAAGCAGGCGGCCTCTCCCTGCACGTCTTTCAAGTCTACCTTGCGCCCTTTGCAAACGTCAAAATAATATTCGGGCTTGTGTTCGCTTTCCAAAATTTCCACTTCATCGTTATATTCGCGGATTTTGTCTTTAATGTCTTCCAGTTCGCGCGGGGTGGCCTGGTCACAATGGGTCAACACCACTAGGGCGGCGCGCTGCAAAGCCGTCAGGGGTTCGCGCAAGTTGCCGTAGGGCAACAGTTCCCCGTTTCCAAAAGGGTTTTTGGCGTCCACCAGCACGATGTTGGCGTCCCGTTTTAAGCGGTGGTGTTGAAAACCGTCGTCCAACAAAATAATTTGGCTTTTAAAGCGGCGCAGGGCTTCGGTGGCGGCCTCGGCCCGGTCCGGCGAGATGACCACCGGCACTTTATACTGGCTAAGCACGCGGCTCATCATAAAAGGTTCGTCCCCGGCGCTTCTCCAGTCCGCGTCCGGGTTATCAAACAGTACTACCACTTCTTTGCTTTTTTGCTGGCGTTTATACCCGCGGGAAACAATAGCCACCCGCAGCCCCTCTTTGGCCAGAGCGGTGGCCGCCAACAAAACCGCCGTGGTTTTGCCGGTGCCCCCTGCCGTAATATTGCCAATACACACCACACGGGAATTTACGCTTCTGACCGTTTTCCACCCGTTTTGGTAAGCAAAACGGTTCAGCCAGCCGGCGGCGCCGTATAATTTGCTGGCCCCCAATAAAAGCCACCGGCCGGGCGCGGAATTTTGCAGCTTCGTTCTTACTTCTTGCAAGTCCATAAAAAACCTCTTTTTTAAAATCTGGCGATTATTTTATTTTAGCATTTATGCGGCCTTTCTTTCTCACAATACACTCCCAATAGAAAATTGTTATAATAAGATATGCGTTTTCAAAAAACTCCTTCTCATTATATTCAATATTTGGGCCTAAAAACCGTTTGTTTTGGCTTAAGGCTGCTTCCTTATTCCTGGGCCGTGGCGGCCGGACGGTTTGCCACGGGTTCCGTACGTTTTGTAATGCCCAAACGCTTTAAGCGCACCATGTATGACATACAGCGCGCTTTTCCGGATAAATCCCCTAAAGAAGTGTATGAAATTGCCTTGGAATCTTGGCGCAACATGGGGGCTATTTTATCGGAATTTATCCACTTAACCGCCATGAAACCGCAAAAGTTTAAACAATATGTAGACATCATCGGCGCGGAAAAAATGCTGGACGCCCAAACTAAAAAAACCGGCGGCATCATACACATCGGCCATTTTACCAATTGGGAGGCCTTTGGCCTGGCAGGCGCCGTTTGGGGCGTGGACAAAGCCGTACTGGCCCAACGGGTAGACAACCCGTATGTGGACGAAGAAACCAACCGTCTGCGCAATATATTCACCGGCCGAACTTTTTACAGCAACCATGAGGACAAACCTTTCTTTGCCTCTATGCGCTGGCTGAAAAAAGGAAAACTTTTGGGCATTTTGACAGACCAAAACGCAACCTCCAGCGAAGTGTGGGTACGCTTTATGGGGCGTGTGGCGGCCTTCTCCCCCATTACCGCTTTATTGGCTATAAAAATGCAGGTGCCGGTGTTTCCGGTGCAAGTGGTACGCAAAATGGGAAAAATCGTATGTATTGTGCATGACCCGCTAATGCCGCCCAAAGAATTTTCCCAGGAAAGTATGCGCCAGTTTACGAAAGTATTGGTAGGCTGCTATGAAGATTGGCTGAAAGAAAATCCTGCTTCCTGGCTGTGGGCCCACAACCGTTGGAAACGCGAAGCGGAAGGGGAGCGTTATTTGAAGGAACACCCCAATGAAGCCTAAAATAAAGGCCGTATTTTTTGACCGGGACGGCACCCTTATACACGAAAAACCGGGCACTTATTTAAGCGACCCCGCCAAAGTGATCCCCTACAAAACGGTTTTGCCCGCTTTAAAAAAATTGCAAAAATTAGGCTTTTCTTTTTTTATCGTATCCAATCAGTCCGGCATCGGGAGGGGTTATTTTACCGCCAAGGAAGTAGACGCCTGCCACGCCCGCCTGCGCCAGCTGCTTAAACCGGTAATCATTCAAGATATTGTATATTGCCCCCATGCCCCGCAAGAGGCGTGCGCCTGCCGCAAACCCGGTACTTTGCTGGGTGAAAAACTAATAAAAAAATACGGGGTGGATGTGGCGCAATCGTATATGGTGGGAGACAAAAAGGCGGACGTTATTTTTGGCCAAACCTTAGGCCTAAAAACCATCTTAATGACTACCGCCAACGGCAAACACCATTTAAAAAAATATCCGGATTTAAAACCCACTAAAATAGCCAATAATATGCTAAACGCGGCTAGATTTATAGAAAAGGATTCTTCCCATGCGTAAATTAGGACTGCTGACGGTTTTGGTTGCGCTGTTAGCGGGTTGCAAAACCACCCCGCAAACAACCGCTCCCGCCTCGCAAGCCGCTTTGCCGCAAACCCAAACCGCCGCCGGCGCTGAGCAGGAAAAAGCACCCCTCGCGCAGCCAGAAGCCGCCTCCTCCCCCCAGCCCAACGCCGAAAAAACTGCCCCCCAGCCAAAACAAGAAACTTTACCGGAAGACGCTAACATACAAAAAAATCCGGCAGCCGCCCCAACACAAGAAAACCCGCCCGCACCCAAAGCATTGCCCCAAGATACCCCTGTTTTTGAAGATGAAGATTTAATAGATACCAAAGGCCGCCTGTTAAACCCTTACGCTTATCTAACGCCGGACGCTTCCGCCCGCGCCGGCGCCCCGTGGGACGGGGAACAATTAAAATACGGCATTTACTATACGTTTATTAAAGCGGGCACGGCTTATATACGCAACCGCGGGGTGGTGGATATAGACGGGCGTTTAGCCTATTTAATACAAACCACGGCATTTTCCGCCACGGTGATTGACGCGTTTTTTAAAGTGCGTGACATCAACCAATCCTGGATAGACACCCAAACATTTTATTCCTTGGGCTATGGGCAAAGCGTGCGGGAAGGCAGTTATAAGCGCGACGAGTGGGTAAACTTTGCCCCGCAGGAAAACCGCTACTACGGCCAAATACAAAAAAAAGACCCTGCTCCCCGGGAAATAAACGGGGAACTGACCTCGCCCGTGGCGGATTTTTTATCCGCTCTATACTTTGTACGCGCACAAAAGCTGGAAGTGGGCAAAGACATTGTGTTTGACATTGTCAACCGGGAAAAACAATACCCGCTGATTGTCAAAGTGCTTCGCAAAGAAAAAATAAAAACCCCGGCGGGAAAATTTAACTGCATTGTGGTGGAACCCCAGCTGCGGGGGGAAGGTATTTTTGTAAGCAAAGGCAAAAGCCTGACCGTTTGGCTGACAGACGATGAATACCGCATGCCCGTTAAGATGAAAACGGAAGTTTTTATAGGCAGCGTATCGGCCACTTTATTGGAATATAAAAGGCTGTAAACGCGCTAGTAAATATTTTATAATGGGATATAACAAGGAGAGGTTTATGACCACCGTACCTACCAAAAGATTAAAAGAGATTTTGCATTCATTTAAAAACCAGCCTGTTATCGTTGTGGGCGATATTATGTTGGATCATTTTATTAAAGGGGACGTTACCCGCATTTCGCCCGAAGCCCCCGTACCGGTAGTAGCCGTAAAAAAAGAATTTTTTGTAGCCGGCGGGGCGGGAAACGTGGCCGTCAATTTATCCGCCATGGGGGCCAAACCTATTTTGGTTTCCGTAGTGGGGGACGACCTGGGCGGAGAAATGTTAAAAGGCTTCCTGCGCGATAAAAACGTAGACCTGCGCGGCGTGGCGGAAGACCCCAACCGCCCCACCACCCAAAAAGTACGCGTGATGGCGGAACAACAGCAAATTGTTCGCTTTGACCGGGAAAGCAAAAAAACAGTGGACTCCGGCGTAGGCAACCAATGCATGGAGAGTTTTAAAGCCGCGCTAAAAACCGCCAAAGGGGTTATTCTGTCAGACTACGGCAAAGGCATGCTGAGCGATCATAATATTCAAGACATCATCTCCATGTGCCGGGAGAAAAAAATCCCTGTTTGCGTAGACCCCAAAATAGACAATTTTAAAAAATACAAACACATTACCTGCATGACTCCCAACACCAAAGAAGCATGGGAAGGGGCAGGGGAATCCCCCCGCAGCGGTGAGGATGCCATTACCGAACTGGGCAATAAAATTTTAAAAATGCTGGATGCCGATTCCATCCTAATCACCCGCAGCGCAGACGGCATGAGCCTGTTTGAAAAAGGCAGCAAAACCCCCGTTACGGTAAAAGCCACCGCACGGGAAGTGTTTGATGTCACCGGCGCGGGAGATACGGTCATATCCGTGCTTACCCTGGCCTTGGCGGCCGGGGCCAGCCTGCAGGAAGCGGCCGTCCTTTCCAACTATGCGGCAGGGATTGTGGTGGGTAAATCCGGCACGGCCACGGCCACTGTGGAAGAAATTGAAGGAGTTTTGCCGTGAGCGACGTTTTAATAGCCGTACCCGCGCGGTACGGGTCCTCCCGCTTGCCGGGAAAAATTTTAAAAAAGCTGGCGGGCAAGCCGGTTATCCAGCATGTATATGAACAATGCTTAAAAGCCGGCGTGGGAGACGTACTGATAGCTACGGAATCCCCGTTGGTGGTGGAAGCCTGCGCCCGGTTTGGCGCAAAAGCCATTTTAACCAGTGAGACCTGCCAAAGCGGTACGGACCGTATTTACGAGGCCGCCCAAGGCCGTACGGAAAAATACATCATTAACGTACAGGGGGACGAGCCTTTTATATCCCCCTCCACCATTACCAAAATGGCGGATATTTTAAAGAGCGACCCGGCCTGCGATATCGCCACCGCGGTGATTGCCACGCTGGATGATCAAATTATAGACAACCCCAACTGCGTAAAAGCGGTGCTTACGCCGGAAATGAAAGCGCTGTATTTTTCCCGCTCGCGTATTCCGTACAAACGCCAGCCGGACGAGGCCGCCCAAAAAGCTCCTTATTGGAAGCATTGCGGCATTTACGGCTACAAGCGGGAAGCGTTGGAAAAATTTGTCCACCTTCCGGTAAGCCCGTTGGAAAAACTGGAAAAGCTGGAACAGCTGCGCGCGCTGGAAGCCGGCATGACGATAAAATGCGCGCAAATAGAGCTCTCCGGCCCGGCCATAGATACCGAGGCGGACCTGGCGGCGGCAGAAAAATATTTACAAACTAAATAACGGGGCTCCCGCCTAAGCGGGAGCTTCCCCTTTATACACAGCACAAGGAGAGGTTTTATGAGCAAATTCATTATTATTACAGGCGGAGTGGTCAGCTCGCTGGGTAAAGGCATTTCCGGCGCCAGCATAGGCAAACTGCTGCAACTGAACGGGCTAAAAGTAAATATGATTAAGTGTGACCCGTATATTAATGTGGACCCCGGCACCATGAGCCCTTACCAGCACGGGGAAGTGTTCGTTACCACGGACGGCGCCGAGGCCGACCTAGACCTGGGCCACTATGAACGCTTTTTAGACGTAAACATGACCCGCGCCAACACCAACACCGCCGGCAGCATTTACCAAACGGTAATAGACAAAGAGCGCCGCGGGGAATATTTGGGCGCCACCGTGCAGGTAATTCCGCACATCACCAATGAAATCAAAAAACGCTTCACCGCTTTTGAAAACGAAGTGGACGTTTCCATTATAGAAATAGGCGGCACCGTGGGGGATATAGAATCCCTTCCGTTTTTGGAAGCGGCCCGCCAACTGCGGTTGGAAAAAGGAGCCAAAAACGTCATTTGCGTACACGTCACACTGGTGCCTTACATTGCCGTGGCGCAGGAACTGAAAACCAAACCCACCCAACATTCCGTAAACAAACTGCGTGAAGTGGGTATAGAACCCAGCATGCTTATTTGCCGCACGGAACAGCCGCTTTCCCAACATTTGCGGGAAAAACTATCCCTTTTCTGCAGCGTGCCGGTGCCGGCGGTGATTGAATGCGCGGACGCCAAGTCCATTTACCACGTACCGGAAATGTTCTATAAACAAAAAGTGGACGAGCAAATCATAGAGCTTTTAGGCTTAACCCCCAAACAAAAAGTGGACCCTAAATGGTTTGAATTTTTTGATAAAGCCATGAACCCCTCCAAAAGCGTTAAAATCGCCGTGGCCGGCAAATATTCCGAACTGCAGGACGCTTACAAATCCATCAGCGAGGCCCTGCGCCACGCCGGCATGAACAATGACGCAAAAATAGACATTGTGTTTGTAAACACGGAAAAAGACGCCGTGGAAGAAAAGCTGCAAAATGTGGACGGCATCTTAATTCCCGGCGGGTTTGGCGGGCGCGGCGTAAACGGCAAAATAGCCACCATTAAATACGCGCGCGAACACAAAGTGCCGTTTTTGGGCATTTGCCTGGGCATGCAGTGCACGGTAATAGAAACCGCCCGCAATTTGTGCGGCCTGCATGACGCCAACTCTACCGAATTTGACCCCACCACCAAAGACCCGGTGGTAGATTTAACCCCCCAGCAAAAGAACGTGGTGTATAAAGGCGGTACCATGCGTTTAGGCAATTACACGGCCGATTTGGAGCAAGGCTCCCTGGCGCGCAAATTATACGGCAAAGACCAAATTGTGGAACGCCACCGCCACCGTTACGAATTTAACCCCCAATACGTAAAACAACTGCGGGAAGCGGGGCTGAAAGTATCCGGCTGGCATGAAGGGGTGCTGCCGGAAATTGTGGAACGGGAAGACCACCCCTATTTTATAGCCGTGCAATTCCACCCGGAATTCGGCTCCCGCCCACTCCGCCCGCACCCGCTGTTTGACGGGCTGATTAAAGCGGCGTTAAAACAAAAAGAAAATAAATAACCCCTTAAAACCCCGCCAAACGGCGGGGTTTTTACATGGGGGTTTAAGCAGTACGCACAAAGTGTTTTGGGCGGGCTGGTTTTCACTGGCGTTTAAGAAAAGAAACGCAGGAAGTACATATGCTTTTACCGCCCGTGTCTATACAAGGGCCGTATAGTCCCCCCAAATACGGCTAAGGCGCTTCTTTTGGCTATTTACCGCCATGCTTATGCCCAAGGTTTCCACAAAAGACCGAGTCCTCCCCTTGGGCTCCCGGCACAAGCCCGCCTTATAGCTGGAAAGGATGTAACGGAAACCATAATAACTACACCAAACCGCTACCACAACCCCCCGGACAAAGTGGCTTTTAGGCATAAAAACACCGGGGAAAGCGAACCGCTTTCCCCGGTTGAGGTAAACTAATCGCCTTGGGATAACCCAAAACGACGGTACTGCAAATTTTTGTTTTCCACCCGTATTTTTGGGGAACAGATGCCGCGGCCCCGCTTTTAACACCCTGCGGGGCCAAGGGCATACAATTAAACTTGTCTTATTTAGTAACGGCTTGTTCTTTTAAGAAATCAAACACTTTCCGTTCAGACAAAGTGGCCATAATGTGGGCTTTGCGTTCATCAAAGAAAGTTTTAATTTTCTTTTCTTCGGCTTTATTGCCGCTGCTGGAGGCTAAGCTCTTGTCCAGCTCGGCTTTCCAGTCCGCCTCGGTGGCTTCCAAGTTTTCTTTCTTGGCGATGGCGTGGATAATATAACCTACGCGCAGATCTTTCTCCACAGACGGGCGGATGCGTTCCTCAAAGCTTTTGCGCTGTTCGGCGGTAAGCTGTTCGGGTTTCATGCGCGTCATGCTGGTAACGAAGTTACGCAAAGAAGATTCCGTATATTCGTCCACCAAGCTTTGGGGTAAATCAAAATGATTCATTTTTACCAAATGGTCTTCAATTTCAGCCGTTTCGGCGCGGCGGGCGTTTTGTTTGGCTTCCGCGTCCAGGCTTTCTTTCACTTTGGCTTTTAAAGCGTCCAACGTGTCAAAACCCATGTCTTTGGCAAAAGAATCGTCCAATTTGGGCAATACTTTATTTTTAATCTCGTCCACGGTTACTTCAAAAGACAAAGTATCTTCGCCTTCTTTGGTTTCAAAGGTTTTGCTGTCGCCTTTTTTCATGCCTTTTACCGCTTCGGCTAATCCGGGCATGGTTTGCGGGGCGGCCATATCAATAAGCTCGCTGTCAGCGCTTAATTTATAATCTTCCGTGCCGTTTCTTTTGCCTTTGTAATGCACCACGGCGTAGCATTTATCGTCCACCACGGCGCCGTCATCAGCGGTTTCCAGGCGGGCGTTGGCGTCCAATACGCGTTCTAAATTTTCCTGCACTTCGGCATCGGTAGCGGTTTCCGTCTTTTTGGTAAGCACAATGCCTTTGTAATCTTTTACGTCAAATTCCGGGGCAACATCCACGGCAATTTCAAAAGAAAAGGATTTGTCTTCGCTGAAAGAGGAAAAATCCCCTTTAGTAAGCACGGGCACGGTAACGGGGTTTAATTTGGTTTCTTCCAACGCGCCGGTAATAGCCGCTTTTACTACTAAATCCAAAGCGCGTTCTTTAATATGGCCGCCAAAATTTTGCTTGACCAAATCCAACGGAACTTTCCCGGCGCGGAAACCCTGCATTTGCGCACGGGACTGCACCTGTACGGCGGCATTTTGAAAGCTTTTTGCTACCAGAGCGGGGGTAGCCTCTACGGCTAACGTAACCTTGCAGCCTTCTTTAGAAAGCTGTTTGGCTTTTACTTCGCCCGCTTCTGCGGTTTTGAAAATAGACATGTATTACACTCCTGTTCGGTTCAAGAATTGGACGGAGAGGGACTTGAACCCTCAAGGATTTCTCCATACGCTCCTAAGGCGTACGCGTCTGCCGATTCCGCCATCCGTCCTTGTTTCTCTTATTTATTAAAATTGAGCGAAAATTAATATGGGCCATGTGAGGCTCGAACTCACGACCTTACGCTTAAGAGGCGTCTGCTCTACCAACTGAGCTAATGGCCCGTAATAAGGATATACTTAGATTATAGCAAAAAACGCGCTGAAAGGTCAGGCCCGGCCCCTTGGTTGGAACCGGCCGCGGGAAGCCCCGCCGCACGTTCTGTTTTGACGTTTTTATTCTATCATATTTATCTGGAGGACGCAAAAGTTTATCTGTTCGGTTTTTGTGAACAATTTGTATAATAAAAAGAAAATCAAACTAAGGAAGGCTTTTTTGTATGAACTACTGGAAAAACACCTTATCCGCCGCCTTACTATGCCTTTGCACCGTATTGCCGGCAGCCGCACAGCAAGACCCTTTCGCCGTATTTAACGATATTGACGACATGATGCAAGACAATGTATTAATGGACGCAGCCAACCGCCACGCTTCCGCGGTACTCACCTTTTTGCCGGAACGCGCCACCCTGATTGGGTTTTCCTCCGCCAACAGCCAGTTAAATACCCGCAACTCAGCCCAAGAACAAGCAGTCAAAACCGCTTTGGAAGGGATTAAAACTTCTATGGCGGAATTGGATTTAAGCGAATTTTCCCCCTCCAAAGAAGCGGATTTTAATGTGCTGCAAGCCCGGATTAATTATGACTTGTGGAGTTTGTCCCGCAACCGCCTGGCGCTGGACCCGCTTTACTACACCCAAGCGCTTGATTCCGTCTATTCCTTAATGTTAAAACGCCTCAGCGCGCCGGTTGCCCAAAACGCCGCTTTGGCACAGCGCGCCTCCTCTTTAGGCGTAACCTCCAAAGAAGCCAAAAATAATTTGAAAAATCCCTCTGCTTTCTTGGCGCAGCTGGCCATGGAACGGGCTTATTATGCGTATTTGTCCTTTGATGACTTGGTCAGCCAGTTAAACACCACGGCGGAGGACAAAATATCCCGCCAGGAAGCGGCCTCCACGGCCAACCAAGCCCGCAGAGACGTAAAAGACATGTTTGATTATTTTAAAACGCTTTCCAAGGCAGAAGACACGCCGGATTTCCGCCTAGGGGAAGAAGACTACCGCTTTGTATTGCAAAACAAATACTTTATTAACACCAAAACCGAAAAATTGCGCAAAACCTTAGCCCGGCAATTTAAACAAGCGCGCGAAAACCTATACTTTGCCTTGGAACCTTTTACCGCCGCGCAAGACCCGGAAACGGTAACTGTGGAAGGGAACGCTCCCGTAGCCAAAAAGAAAAATAAAAAGAAAAAAATAGCCAAAAACCAACCTCTCCCCACGGCAGCTAATTTTTACGCCGTACGCGGGCGGTTGGCTTTAGACGTACCGGCTAATATTAACCTGCTGGCCAGCATTAAAAACCAAGCCCAAAATTGGGAAACGGATTTGGTGCAAAAAAAGGTATTGCCTAAAAACAATGTTTCTTTTAACATTAAACCGATGCCCGCTTACTTTGCGTACCTAACGCCTTATTTGTTCGTTCCTCCGTATGGCACGCAAAATCAGCCCACTTTTGATTTTTTTGTACGCATGCCCAGCGGAAACAAAATATCCCGCGCCGAAATGCTGGAAAAAGATTTTAATGAACCCGCCCGCAAATTAATGATTGCCGGCCAGCTGGTGCCGGGGCTTTATTATAAGTCCGTATACGGGCAAAACGCCTCGCCCATACGCAAACGCTACCCCGTGCCCACCTTGGCCAACGGCTGGAGCGTGTACGCCCAGCATTTGGCGGCGGAAAACGGCCTGATTATTACCGATATGGATTTACTGTTTTTAGCGTGGGAAGATTACCGCCGGGTAGTGGCGGCATTGGTGGATTTAAATTTACAAACCCGCCAATTTTCTTATGCAGACGCGATGACTTTCCTTATGCAGGCAAACGGTTTTAACCAAGAAGAAGCGAAAAGTATTATTAAAGCGTCCGTTTTAAACCCCGGGCAAGCCGTAAGTTATATGGTAGGGTTTGACACGCTTAACGCCCTGCATAAAAAATACCAAAAGAAATACGGCAAACATTTTGACGAGGCGGATTTCCACGCAAAAATAATGGCCATCGGTGATGTAGCACCGGATATTTTGGAAGAAGAACTGGCCGCCGCTTACAAAAAATAAAATCTACCCCCGGCCTGAAGACCGGGGGTTTTTTATAATACCCTATACTCCGCACGCCAAAAACCCATTAGTTCTTTATCCTGAGATATTTTCTATAAAACGGATAGAGAAAAAATCTTCTAAAAAAATACGCCGGCAAGAAAAAACTTTTATACAATAAAAAGAACATTTATATAAAATAGATTTTTTAAACGTGAAGGAGGGTCTTGTTATGATTAAAATTCCCGTAGAATTATTACCTACATCCACTTTTACCTGCGGCCCCAGCCAAGGGCATCCAATACTTAGGGAAACACCTATTTATAAAACCATGTTTGAGCGCAGCCACCGCGCTAAAGACATTTCCACCGAAGGCTTGTATAAAGAAGCCACAGAAAATTTAAAAAAACTGTTGTCTCTGCCGGAGGATTATACCGTTATTTTCTTCTTGGGAGGGGCCACCCCCGCGCTGGACGCGGTAATGTGGAATTTGGTCACCAATTCCGTTTCCGGCCTGAGCTTTGGGGCTTTTTCCAAACTATGGTGCCAAAAAATAGCCTCCCGCTTGGGGGACAGCGTCACCAAAGAATTTAAAGAAGCCAAAGAAGGCGAGTTTTTCCCTTCCGAAAAACCCAATTTTAACGCCAGCCTGGTAGTGCTCACCCCAAACGAAACCTCCACCGGCGTGCAAATACCCGATGAGTATTTGGAAAATGCCTGGAAATCCAAAGGAGAAGACACCCTTATCGCTTGGGACTGCACCAGCTGCGCCGGCGGGCGGGACTTGCCTAAAAATATCTTTGACGTGATGCTCTTCTCCATGCAAAAATGCTTTGGCGTAGGCGGGGGCAGCAGCGTAATTATCTTAAGCCCCAAAGCGGTAAAACGCCTGGAAGAAGTAAAAAAATACCGCACGATTCCTTATTCTTTGGATTTGGCGGAAGCCGTTAAAAAAGCGCAGGAAAAATGCCAAACGGTAAACACCCCCTCCACCACCAATATTTGGATGTTCAACGAAGCCTGCAAATGGATGTTGGATAACGGCGGCCTGGCCGCTATGGACGGCTTATGCCGCCAGCACGCCCAAGCCGTATTGGACTTTGCCCGCCAGAGCGATTATTTGGCCCCGCTGATTAAAGACGAAAAATTCCGCTCTTACACCACCCTTACGCTGGAAGTGACTGACCCGTCCATTAAAGACGCGGATATTTCCGCCGCGTTAAAAGCCACGGGCCTGGCTAACTTGGCGGACGGGGTAAAAAAATACTCCTCCGTTAAACAAAATTCTTTGCGCATAGGCTGCTTCCCGTTTGTAGACATTAACGGCACCGAACAGTTTGAAAAACTACTTAAATGCATTGACCTGATTGTAAAAGATTTACGCGCAAACAAATAAAGGAGATTTTATGAATATTTTAATCGCAGACAAATTTCCCGCCCACTGGACGGAAGAACTGGCAAAACACCATACGGTAACCAGCAACCCCGCGTTGGACGAGAACACCCTCCCCCAAGCCGTAGCGGATACGCAAATTTTAATTGTGCGCAGCACCAAAGTGCCCGCCGCCGTGATAGACGCCGCCCCCCATTTAAAACTAATCATCCGCGCCGGGGCCGGCTATGACACCATAGACATTCAACACGCCGCCCAAAAAGGCGTGGCGGTTTGCAACTGCCCGGGAACCAACTCCATAGCGGTGGCTGAACTGGCCATGGCCCTGCTGCTGGCGCTGGACCGCCACATATACGACAATGTAAATGACCTGCGCCAAGGCGTATGGAACAAATCCAAATACAGCAAGGCAAAAGGCATTTTCGGGCGGACGCTGGGAATTATCGGGTTGGGAAACATAGGCAAAGAAGTGGCTAAACGCGCCCAAGCCTTTGGCATGAAAGTGGTAGCGTATGACCCGTATGACAAGCCGGAAGTTTTTACCCAGTTGCATATTACCCCATATACGGATATTTACCAAATGGCCGCCCAGTGCGACGCCATCACCGTACACTTGCCAGATACACCCCAAACACACGGGCTGTTTAATAAAAAATTTTTTGACAGCATGAAAGACGGGGCTATCTTTATTAATACCGCCCGCGGAGGACTGGTAAACACGCAGGATTTGGTCCAAGCTATGAAAGCCAAACAAATCCGCGCCGCTTTAGACGTGTATGAAAAAGAGCCCAAAGCCACAGACACCGCCTTTGACTATTCCCCCTTTGAGGGAGTGGATTTTTACGGCACCCACCACATAGGCGCCTCTACGGACCAAGCCCAAGACGCCGTGGCCCAGCGCGCCGTGGAAATTATAAACCACTACGCACAAACAAACGAGTTCTTGTACAAGGTAAATTAAAACTATGGCTACCGTAAAACCATTTAAGGGGATACGCCCCGAAAAGAATTTTGAAAAAATCGCCTGTCCCCCTTACGACGTGTTAAACACGGAAGAAGCGCGGGAAATGGCGAAAGGAAATCCGCTTTCTTTCTTGCATATAGATAAACCGGAAATTGACCTTCCTAAAGGAACGGATCTTTACTCTCCCGCCGTATATGCCAAAGCAAAAGAAAACCTGGACAAATTCCTTTCCAAAGGCATTTTAAAGCAAGACGCTAACCCCTGCTTTTACTTGTACGCCCAAACCATGGCTGACCGGACACAATACGGCCTGGTGGCGGCCGTGTCCGCCTTGGAGTACGACCGGGGAATCATCCGCAAGCACGAGCTAACCCGTAAGGAAAAAGAACTGGACCGCAGCAAACACGTCAACGCGTTAAACGCCACCACAGGCCCCGTGTTTTTAACCTATCCGGACAGACAAGATTTAGATGAAATTGTAGCCGGCATCACCACGCAAATACCCGTCTGTTCTTTTATGTCCGATGACGGCATCCGCCATACCTTTTGGGTTATTGACGATGCCACAGACATTAAAAAAATAGAAAAAGCGTTTGAGCAAATCCCCGTCTTATACATAGCGGACGGGCACCATCGCTCCGCCGCCGCCGGAAACGTGGCCGCCATGCACCGCAAAAAACACCCGGGCGCAAAACAAGACGCTTCCTTTAACTATTTTTTAGCCGTTATATTTCCCTCCAGCCAATTGTTTATTATGGACTACAACCGCTTGGTTAAAGACTTAAACGGCCGAACGCCGGAAGAATTTATCCAAGCCTTGAAAAAAGATTTTTTTGTCCAGGCTACCGGACTATCCAAACCCCCTAAACGCCATATGTTTGGCATGTATTTCGGCGGACAATGGTACACGCTTACCGCCAAGCCGGGTTCTTTTAATGAAGAAGACCCCGTAAGCCGTTTGGATGTAAGCATTTTGCAAAGAAACGTCCTGCAGCCGCTGCTTAATATCGGGGACCCCCGCACCGATAAACGCATTGATTTTGTGGGCGGGATAAGAGGCGTAGCAGAGCTGGAACACCGGGTAAACAACGGAGAATTTAAAGCGGCGTTTAGTATGTACCCCACTTCTATTGAAGAATTAATAAAAGTGGCTGACGCAAAACTCATCATGCCGCCCAAATCCACCTGGTTTGAGCCTAAGTTAAGAAGCGGCCTTGTCATCTACCAATACGATGAGAAAGACTTAGATAAAAAATAATACACACCCGGGCTAACCCCCCGGGTTTTTTGTTGCTTACATAAAAACCCCGTATTAAACGGGGTTTTTTACTAAAAGCTAAACAACCGCGCCGCTTATTTGCCCAATAAAAAGCCCGGGCCTTTTGTATGGACCCGGGTTATCAAAAAGAAACGCAGTAACTAAAAACGCAAAGAAAGAGAACCTTCCGCCCCTAAGCCATAGTTAGCGTAGTTAGCCGCAATGCTTAAATCCAAATAAGCGGGCAGCTTAAAGTTTAACCCGGCGGTGGCTCTTGCCGTGGCGGCGTATTCATTGCTTCCTTCCAAAGACAAATCCCGGTCCGCCCGGTTAATATGCAAGGTGGTATAATCCACCCCGCCGCCGATATAAGGCACCACGTATTTAAATTTCATGGATAAAACCAAACTGGCGTTATAATGCGTGGCGGAAAAATCCCGCGCGCTGGCGCTGTGGGCGGAAACTACCAGCATGGGCTGGAAAGAATAAAGCACTTCGCTGGGGCGGGTAATACCCCAACGCAACCCGCCGCCGGCAATGGTCATACCCTGAAAACTGCTGGCGCGGATAAACCCGTCCACACGAAACGGCATACCAATATCCGCCTGCAGCCAAGGGTACCACACCGTGCCTACGTCTTCCCTCTCACCCAAGGCGGTTTGCTGGCGGGCCTCATAGGTGTCACCCTGAGCTTCGCTCATTTTAAAAATCATGCTGGCGCGCGGCCCTATCTGAAAGCCCCCCCAGCCTAACACGCGCCCGGTAGTATACGTACCGGAACCAATCAACCCGCCCAAGTCTTTCGTAAAAGCGCGTACATTTTGGGTGGTTACATGGTCTCCAAAATCGTCCCAAATATTTTTGGCGGATACATTTAGCGCACAGCCAAGCGCCGCCGCCAAAATAAAAAACAGCTTTTTCCCATTCATACTAATCCTCACTGCTATATAATAAATAAAAACGTTAGGGACGCACAAATTCCACCCGGTCCCCTTTCTTTACTTTTCCGTTCAACGTACCGGCGGGCAATTCCAGCGTGCCGCGCGCACACCAAAAAATAGGGCTCACGCGCCAGGGCTTAAAATTTTCCAGCACCCCTATTATTAACCCGGAATGATCCACAAATATTACATCTATGGCAAAACGCATAAAAAACATGTGTATTTGGGGGCACGGTTCCAGCCATAAACCTTTCCCTTTTGCCAGCGAAGGCCGAAACATCAGCCCCAGCAAACGGGTTTTAAAGGTTTTGGCTTCTTCCACCTCAGAGGCGATCACCAAGCCCGTATCTTTTACAATACACTTCATATATGCGCTTTTATTTGGTTCTTTAGGCTGTGTTCAACGGCTTCTAAAAAACCTTTGTCTTTAAAAAGAACTTCATCCGGCGGTTTAATGCTAAAAGCGTCCGCCCGTTTAAAAATTAAAAACGTAATCAGCAACTGGCCGTTTACATCCACCTGGGCAATCCACATGTTCTCACGGGTTTTGGCGGCCCGTAAAGAAAAGATGTTATATTCTTTCCCGACGGGAGAAAAAGAACATTTTTCCTCTTGGCAAGAAACTAAAAATTGGTATAAAGAACGGTCCAGCAAACGTACATCCGCATATTTCTTACGGCTCAGCGGCATTTGCAGGCGTCCGTCCTGCCAAGCAATGCCGCGCACTTCCAGCAAATTCCCGTACACAAGCGTTGCGGCGCCCGCACCTGCCGCCCAAAACAACACACAGGCCGGCAACAGCAGGCGCCGTAACCACATTAAGCGTTAACCCGTTCCACGTAGGAGCCGTCACGCGTGTCTACCAGAACCGTATCCCCTTCGTTAATAAACAAAGGAACTTTAATAACGGTGCCGGTTTCCAGGGTGGCTTCTTTGGTCATGTTGGCCACCGTATCCCCTTTTACACCGGGCACGGTGGAAGCGATTTTAAGCGGAACTTTAATGGGTAAATCAATGCTGAACAGCTGGTCGTTAATATACAGGCCGGTTACTTCCATATTATCTTTTAAATATTTGCGCTGTTCCCCTAATTTGGAAAGAGGAACTTCCACCTGTTCATAGTCGTTGCTGTTCATGAAAGTGGCCATATCGCCGGACGTATACAAATAAGTAAAGGGGCGTTTTTCCACTTCCACTTCTTTAAATTTGTCTTCGGGGCGGTAAGCCGTTTCAATTAAGCCGCCGGTATTGATGTTGCGCAATTTCACACGCACCACGGCGCGGGCCTGCGATTTGCGGTGATGCTGATAATCAATAATTTCTACCAGCTGGCCGTTTTCATCTTCAAAAATAAGACCTTCATGAAAGTCAGTCGTGCTTAACATAATATTACCTCTTCTCGGGGCTAAAGCCCTTAATTTTTAGTCAACTTTTTGGAACCGCCGGCCGTCACCAAAAAAGTGTCTTCCAGCCGCACGCCCCATTTACCGGCAAAATAAATGCCCGGTTCTACGGTAACAGGGGAATTGGCTTCCAGTTCCTGCACCGAACGAGGCCCCAACAGCGGGCCGTCGTGCACTTGCAAACCTACGCCGTGGCCTGTGGAATGGAAAAATTCCTTTCCAAACCCGGCGGCTTCTATAATGCGCCGGGCGGCGGCGTCAGCCTCCCGGCAGGGCAAGCCTGCGCGCAAACTTTTGGCGCAAGCCTGATAGGCGGCGTGCGTAATATTCCAAATCTGTTCATATTGGGCCGGGGGATTATCCCCATGCCACCAGCTGCGCGTCATGTCGGAATTATACCCTTCATACTGGCAGCCAAAATCCATTAATACCGCTTCATTCTTTTTTAATTTGCGCGTTTTGGAAGCGGTGTGGTGCGCGTCTGCCGTGTTTTCCCCAAAACAGACAATGTTAAAAGGAATAGCTTCCGCCCCGCGGCGAAGCATAGCCCCCGCCAACAGCGCGGCTACGGCGTGTTCCGTCATACCGGTTTTAATTTGCGGTTTTACTTCTTTAAACGCTTCGGAAGCGATACGGCAGGCGGTTTTTAATTTGGCAATCTCATCAGGGTATTTTACCAAGCGCATTTCGTCTAATATGGCGCCGGCGGAAACAAAGCCTTCCTGCGCTAATTGCCGCCCCAATAAGAAATTTACTTTGTCCTGCGCAAACCCCACGGTTTTCAGCCCCGCTTGGCGCGCAAATTGCAAGGCCGCCTGGGCCAACGTGCCGGAAGTTACGTCTTTTACGCTAATAAACCCGGCCGCCGGCGCCATTTTGGGGACAATCATCGTGCGCGTAAAAAAACACGCTTTGCGCGGCGTTACCAGCAGAACGGCTTCCCCATCGGAAAGTTCCACCCCGGACAAATAACGCATTTCCACCGGGTCCGCCGTGAAATAGCCATCCAGCCCGGCTTGCTTAAGCAGGCGTTTAAAATCCTTTACGCGTTCTTTGGACAAATCTTTTACTAGCATTATTTTTTAGTTAAAATTTTGGCGCCGGTTTTGCTGACTGCTACCGTGTCTTCCAACCGTACACCGTATTTTCCGGGAAGATAAATACCGGGCTCCACGGTAACAATATTCCCTTCCACCAGTACAGCGTCAGACTCTTGGTTATTATAAGGGGTTTCGTGGTTTTCCATTCCCATACCGTGCCCGGTTCCGTGCGTGAAATAGGCGCCGTACCCGCCGGCTTTAATAATATTGCGGGCGGTGTTGTCCACCTCGCGCGTAGCCATGCCGGGCTTTACGGCTTTAATGCCCGCTTTGCGGGCTTTATCCACCAGCTGCCATATTTTTTTATATTCGGCCGGCTCTTTTTTGCCGTGCCACCAGCTGCGGGTAATGTCGGAACAATAACCGTTATATACGCAGCCAAAATCCATCAAAATGCAGTCTTCGGCTTTTAATTTGCGCAAACCGGTAACATGGTGCGGGTTGGCGCAGTCTTCCCCAAAACCGACAATGGTATAAAAGGAAGTAGTGGTAGCCCCGTGGGTGCGCATATATTTTTCCAACTCGGCCGCTACGTCCAACTCCGTCATGCCGGTTTTGATTAAAGGCTTCACGTATTCATAAGCGTTGTAAGCAATGCGGCACGCGTCACGGATAATTTTTACTTCGCTTTCGTCTTTTACTTCCCGCAGCTGGCTGATTAAACTCGGGCATTCCACAAAACCGTTTTTAGCCAGCAAACGCCCGGCGGCGTAACCCTCTTTCGCCGCGTCAAAACCCACCTTTTTTAAGCCGCATTTTTTTGCCTGTTTTACGGCCGCGTTCAAACGGTCCTCATCGGCAGAAACAGTCATAAACGGGGCGCGCACGGCCACATCGGTTAAATAAAGCTCGCGCGTCCAGCAGAAAATGTCTTTAGAGGTAACCAAAAAAACGGCTTCATGCGGATAAAAATAAAAACCACCCAAATAAAATTGGTCTAAATTATCAGTAACTAAAAAACCGTCTAAACCGTTTTTCTTCATTAATTTACGTAAAAGAGTAATTTTTTGCGGGATTTGTTTTTTGTTCATATAGCGGGATCTCCTCTCTATATATGATAACAATTTTACCCTTGTGATACAACGCTAAAAAGCCGATATTCTTTGGATTTTTTCTTCATTTTCGCCAGAAATATAATATAATAATTTATATTATGGGTTTGATTTGATGAAGCACAAAATTTTATTTTTTTTAACAGTCTTGCTTTGCAGCCATACGTTAACAGCGGGGGTATTCACATCTTCCGATGGAAGATTTACCATGGATATGCCCTCGGGCTGGGCGTCGGCTTCCTCAAAAAATAAAAACGCGGTGTTAAGCCTGCAAAAATCCGCCGCGCGGATAGATATTACTTCTTTTGCCGAATGCGCCACCGAAACCTGCCTGGAAAAGAAAATTAATGAAGATTTGGCTGAAATAAAAGCCAAGAAAATGAAAGTTATAGGCAATACATACACCGGGGAAGAAATCAAACGCATTGATTTTTCCACCGGGGAACCTTTTTTCTACATCAGTTATTTCTCCCCCAAAGAGGATTTCAGCTCCGGCTATTTTTTGGTAGGCCAAAAAGCCTATGCCATTATGGCAAAAAAACTTTCTTACGCGGAAACGGATTTAATTTTTTCTTTCATCTACCCGGTGGAACAGGAAGAAAAAATTGCCGCCCCCCAACCGGCAGCCGAAACCATTACCTTAAATATGGATTTAAAAGATCCGCGCGCTTATGACATTGCCGCCGCGCCGCAAGTGCAGGAAGAGTCCCTCCTTCCCACCGAGCCGCAACCGCAAAAAGAAACCAAAACGCAGCAACCCCAACCCAAAGCTTCTGTGTTCACCGTCTATTGGAATGCGCTCAAAAACCGTTTGTCTAAATTAAACGCCGGCACCCTGGTTACCCAGGATATGCCCCCCTTTATCCGCAGGGCGGGCCATACGTTGGACGTTATCGCGCTTTTATTTGCGCTGTATCTGTTAGCCTTGGGATTAGGGTTGCTCATTAAACTGCTGCTCCCTTCCAGAAAAGAAGATCAGAAAGTAAACCCCAACTCTCTCTACCCCATTAAATTTAAACGTTTATACGGTACGCCGTCTTTAATTTTCCGCGCGAGGGACAACCAAGGCAACACACTGATTTCTTTGTCCTCGCGGTGGGACTCCGTATTCCTTTTTACCGGAGCCTGCGGGGTGGTGTTGGCGCTAGTCGCCATAATAGCGGCGGGGTTGCTGCAAATTTTAAACGTGGTGGAAATATCCGCCTTCGCGTACAGCACCGTCTATTCCGGCGCGTCGCTTGTACTGCCGCTGGGGGTATTGGTGTTTTTCTGCGGGATTATATGGTCTCAGCTCATGCTGCGTGAAATTACTTTGTATGACCGCCGCGGGCAAAAAGCCGTATTTATTTTGCAAAAAGGATTTGGAATAAGCAAAGAACGCTATGAAATTTACTTTGCCAAATCCAAAGACGTAGTGGTGTTGGAACGCAAACGCTTTAGTTATTACCGCCAGTGGAAAATGTCCACCCGGGAAGGAAGTTCTTTGGCCGTTATTACGGAAAATAACCGTTTTAAAGCCGTTCTTCGCAAATTTACAGGGCACCTGTGGGGCTTGCTGCGCGCCAGCTATAATATAGAAGGCCCTATGGACAGCAAAGGCAATATCACCAACTCCTGCAAAGCTTTTGATACGTTTACCTGCAATATAGATAAACCGCAAGCCATCGCCGCAAGGGATATGCTGGCCGCGGCGTTAGTTATAAATATACGGGATAAAGACAAATGGTATCCTTGGTTTAATTAATATAAAAACCGCGCCAAAAGCGCGGTTTTTTATTTGTGTTTGCACGGGCGGCAAAGCGTTTGCTATTCTATAATTATGAAAAAATTTTTTATTATTCCTTTTCTTTTTAGTGGTCTTGTGCAAGCACAGCCCTTGCAAGAAACCATACATGATATGACGGCCACCGCCCCTGTTTTACAAGGGGCTTGGTGGGCAGGAACCGCCGGCTACCCGGGCGGAGAAGTATTATTTTCCGTTAATGAAAGCCAGCGCATGGCGCCGGCCTCCACCTTAAAATTAATTACCAGTGCCGCCGTGCTGGAAACCTTTGGGCCGGATTACCAGTTTGAAACCCGCCTGTATGCAGACGCCCTGCCAAACGCGGAGGGCGCGCTGGACGGCGATATTTATATCCGCGGCGGAGGAGACCCCTCTTTGGGCTCCACCCGCCCCGCCGGAGGAGAAAACGCCCAAAAACTCTTGCGCCGCTGGGCGAAAGAAATAAAAAAAAGCGGTATAAAAACCATACGCGGAAATATTTATGCCGATGAAACGCTGTTTGAGGGCTTATCCGTTCCCCCCAAAGTAAATTGGGAGAATATGGGCAATTACTACGCGGCGCCCGTATCCGCCCTGTCCTTGGCGGACAACTCTTTTAAAATCCGTTTTTCCCCCCAACCCGGGCACGGCAAAGAAGCCAAAGTTTCCAAAACCGAGCCGGAAATACCGGGCCTTTCCATCCGTTCTTTTGTAACCGCCAGCGCGCAAGACCGCCGGGACAACGCCTATGTATACGCCGCGCCCGGACAATTTGATTTAGACATTTACGGCACCATTCCCACTAATTTACTAGGGTTTACCATCCAGGCGGCATTGCCGGACCCGGCCCTCTTTACCGCCCAATATTTACAGCAAATATTGCAGGAAGAAGGGATCAGCGTAACCGGAAATGCTCAAAAAGTGGAGAACACGCCGGATTACTCCGCCATGCATTTACTGTATACGCAAAAATCCACCAAGTTAAAAGACATTTTATACGTACTTAATAAACGCAGTTTTAATTTTTACGCGGAAATGCTGGTGCGCCATTTGGCGTTGCACGCCGGGCAAGAAGGAACTCTGCAAAACGGCATACAGCAGCTGGAAAACTGGTTAAAAGCACATAACATCCCGCTTAATGACGTAAAAATTTACGATGCCAGCGGCCTTTCGCGCGATAATATGCTCACCGTCCGCGCCCTAACCGGCACCTTAAACGCCATGATAAACAGCCCGTATTTTAATGTGTATTATCAAACCTTGGCCACTCCTAACGACCGGGGAGACTTGCTTCTTCTGCGCCGCTGGCTCTACCCGCAAAAACGCCTGGATGACGTACACGTAAAAGGCGGCACCATAGACGGGGTAAAAGCCATGGCCGGTTATGTAAAAGACAAAGAAGGCAAACTGATTTCCTTTGCCTTAATTGCCAATAACCTGGAAGACAAAAGCGAGGCAATCAACCGCATACATGAAAACATTATCAAAACGCTTTTGCATTACCAGCATTAAACCTGTGTAACAAAAATAAAAACCGCGCCGGTAAAAGCGCGGTTTTTATTTTTCATCAAATCATTAATTACCCGTTACGCTGATGTTTTTCCATTTTCCGGCCAAAAAGCGCCACAGCATAAACACGGCCGTGAGCGCTGCGTAAAAGGTAAGCCAGCTCCAAACCTGAAACACGCTTCCGCGCAGTTGGTACACAATAAACCATGTGCCCGGTATAAGTAGCAGCCAAGCGCAGCATACCATGACGTACATGTAAAATTTGGTATCTCCGGCGCCGCGGATGGCTTCGCCAAAAATCAGGTAAGTAGTGTCAAACAAAACAAATATGCTTACCAGTTTCATAAGCGGATAAGTTTTAGCGGCAATTTCGGCCGCATCGGGAGAGGTGGCCGGTATAAACAGCCCCACAAAAAACGGGGAAAAGCAGAAAAAGCTTACCCCCACCAGCCCCGCATAAGCGTAGCCAATTTTGCTGGCGTTTTTAACCACTTTTACAGCTAAGTCCGAACGCTTTAACCCCTGATATTTGCTGACTAAAATTTGAATACCAACACCCAATCCCAAAATAACCGTAAACACTACCGGCTGCATAGACATCACCACATTGCTGGCCTGCAGGGATATGGTATCAATATTACCAATCATAAACGTAAACAGGGTAAAAGACATAATGTCCATCAAAAACCCAAAACCATTGGGCACCCCGAAGCGCAGCAAGCGGGCAAATACCGGCTTGTAGAACCCGGCCAGACGGGACACCTTAAACGCCTTGCCCGTTTTGGAAGCAAAAATAAGCGTGCCAAAAACTACCGTCATGCTGGCAGTCCCCAACACGGTGGCCCAGGCAGCGCCCACAATCCCCATCTCCGGGAAGCCCAACTTACCAAAAATCATCACATAATCCAACACAATGTTTACCAGGTTACCAAACAAAGCGGTGTACATGGGTACTTTGGTTTTTCCGCGGCCGCTAAAAAAGCTGGCCAGCGCATTGTTAATAACCGCAAACCCGCCCAATAAGTTTAAAATAGTAAAGTATTGTATTTCTAACGCGGTTACCTGCGGGCCGTGGTTAAACAGGCGAATTACCCAATTACCCACCGGGGTAAGAGACGCCAGCAGCAAAGAAGACAACACCGCCAGCAAAATCCCCTGCCATAAAGAAACCGTAACCGACGCAAACTTACGCCGTGCATAATACTGGGATATAAACACGCTGGTATAGGTGGCTAACCCCATAAACAGGGAACCAAACGTCATGGCCAAAGCGCCGCCCGGCACACACGCGGCTAGGGCGTCGTGCGAATACCAGGCCAAAAACATTCTGTCTGCAAATTGCATCACTACCTGTGAGGCCATGGTAACAATCAACGGATAAGACAAAAACCACAATTCCGATAACGAGGCTTGCGGATATGTTTTTACGCTCACTTCTTTAATACTCCTTCTACAACCGTACACAAAAAAAGACCTGCCCTTTAAGAGCAGGTCTGTTCAGTAGTTAAACTTAAATTACAGTTTGCGAACTTTAACTGCTTTCGGGCCTTTTTCAGACTCAACGATATCAAATTCAACTTCCTGTCCTTCAGCTAAGGTTTTAAAACCATCGCCTTGGATTTCTTGATAGTGAACAAAGAGATCTTTGGAACCATCTTCGGGAGTTACGAAACCGTAACCTTTCTGGTCGTTAAACCATTTTACTTTTCCTTTAGCCATTTTACTTTTTACTTCCTTATTTAAGTATATCAGGTGCTTGAACTTAACAAGTACCTACAATTATTATACTATAAATCACAAGAATTAGCGCAAAATATTTTTTTGTTTTTTCTTCTCACGCAAGCCCGTTTTATAGTATATAATTATTCTATGAAAATAATAGAATGCGTACCAAATATTTCTTTATCCGCACGGCCCGAAAAATTACGGCGCATTATAAACGCCGTGCAAAATACTCCCGGCGCGCTCCTTTTGCATACGGACGAAAACCCCTCCGCCAACCGTACCGTGCTTACTTTTGCCGGAGAACCCGGCGCCGTGCTTCAAGCGGCTAACACCTGTATAAAAACCGCCTTGCAAGAAATTGATATGCGCGCCCACCGAGGAGCGCACCCGCGTTTGGGCGCGGTGGACGTTTGCCCGCTGGTTCCCGTTCAAGGCATTACCCTGGAAGAAACCGCCCTTCTGGCCCGCACGTTAGCCCGCCAAGCCGCGCTGGAAAACAACCTGCCCGTTTATTTATACGAAGCCGCGGCCCAACGTCCCGAGCGCAAAAATTTGGCAGACGTACGCCGCGGGGAATATGAAAGCCTCCCCCAAAAACTGCAAAGCCAACCGCCGGATTTTGGGCCAACCGTTTGGGACGAACACACCCAAAAAACAGGCGCTTGTATCATAGGCGCGCGGAACATACTAATTGCTTTTAATATTAATTTAAATACCCAAGACGCCGCCTCGGCGAAACAAATAGCCGCCGCCATAAGAGAAAAAAACGGCGGCTTAAAATGCGTAAAAGCCATCGGCTGGTATATGGAAAATTTTGGCAGGGCGCAGGTTTCCTGCAATTTAACAGATTATACAACCACCGGCCCCGCCCAAGTATTTGAGGAATGCAAACGCCAAGCCGCGCGCTTAGGCGTTAAAACCACCGGGTGCGAATTAGTAGGGCTTATCCCCCGCCAGGCCCTGCTAAACGCCGGGAAGTTCTACGCCCGTGATAAAGCGCTGCCCCCGCAGGACCTGATAAAACTGGCGGTAGAAAAACTAAATTTAAACGACGTAAAACCTTTCCGCCCGCACCAACAAATATTGGAAGAATTATTGGAACAAAACCAACGCGCCTAACAGTTATTTAGCGCTAAGCGTTTGGGAAATTTGTTTAAACTGCAAAAGGGAAATTTTTTCCGGACGGGTTTGCAAGTCCACTCCGGCCCGTTCCAGCGCGCGGGTGATTTTTTCTTTATCAAACCCGCACAAAAGCAAAGCGTTATAAATGGTTTTGCGGCGGTGCAAAAAAGAGGACTGCACCACTTTTTTAAAAAAAGGCCAGGCATCTTTTTCCACCGCCGGCTGGGAAAGTTTTTCAAAAACAAGCACGGCGCTTTCCACCTTGGGGGGAGGGTTAAAACTGCCTTTTCCTACCTGACACAATAAGGAAATTTTTGCCCGCGCCTGGCTTAATATGGAAAGCGGGCCGTAAAACTCCCCGCCCGGCTGGGCCTGAATGCGGTTGGCTTGCTCTTTTTGAAACATAAAAACAGCCGCTGAAAAATAAGGGAAAGATAAGGTTTTATCCAAAATATCCGCCGCCGCCGCGTACGGCAAATTGCCCACAAACAAAGTATCTTCCGGCAACAACGTTTCCGGGGGCAAGAGGCTAAAATCCCCCTCCAAAATATTTACCCCCGCCTGGGGCGGCAAATGCTGTTTTAAAAAAGAAATCATTTCCGGGTCAATTTCCGCCGCTTTAAAATGGCTAAAACCCGCCCGTATAAGCGCAAAAGTAAGCGCACCTTTGCCGGGGCCTATTTCCACCAACTGCTTGGTTTGCAAACGCCGGGCCGCTTGGATGATTTGCTCAATCACCCGTTCATTTACTAAAAAGTGCTGCCCGTAACGCTGGCGCATATGGCGCATGGCTTATTCCTCTTGCAATACGTTTAAATTCTTTTTGGCGGTTTTGTTTTTAGGGTTTAGCCGCAAAGCCTGGTTATAAAAATCTTTGGCTTGGGCGTCATTTCCGGCAATTACAGAAGCCGTGCCCAACCCCATAAGAGGCAAATCATCCGCCGGGGCCAGGCTGCGGGCCTGCGCAAAACTTTGGGAAGCCTGAGCCGCGTCCCCCGCCACCAAATAGGCAAGCCCGGTTAACAGGCTGGTTTGCTCTGCGCTTAACGCTTTATCCCCGGAGGACAAATCCTCCAATGCGGCCTGTACCAACGCCAGCCAGGATTTACCCGTAACCCATAAACCCATATCATTGCCCACTATGCGCGGGTCATACGCCGCGCGCGGGGCGGAGGAATTCTGCTGCGTTAAGGCGGAGGGAGAGGCATAATCCATCGTGCGCCCTTGCAGAGAAAGGGTAACGTCATACTTGCCTTCGCCTTGTTTTACGGCGTTTTCCAACCCTTCTATAAATTCATTAATTTGGTTTTCACGCTGGGCCTGTGTAGCCGCAGCTAATACAAAACTGCGCTTAAAAGCCATAGGCGGCACTTCCTGTTCCCCCGGCAGGGCGGAAGAAGAACGCAGTTTTTGGTAGGCGCGCTCAAAAGAACCGGCGCTGGGAGAAGGCTTCTCTTTCGGTTTAACCAGGGGGGCATATTCTAAAGAAACATCCACATTAATGTCTTTGGCGGCCGGCACGCGTGATAAATTGTTACGGAAATTTTCTATTTCTTTGGCAAAAGCCTCCGCCGTACGCCCGCTGGAACGGTATACGGCGTTGAGAGCCAAACCCTCTTGCTTAAAACGGATAATGGAAAATGCCCCGTCCAGCACTTCGCGCGCTTTGGCGGCCTCCCCCTGCTGGTAATATAGTTTAGCCAACAACAAGCGCGCCACAAAATCCCCCGGTTTGGTGCGTACGGCTTTTTTATAATATTTTAAAGCGGCGGCGTCATCCCCCGTTTTTTCATACAAAGCGCCCAACGAAAGCATGGCGTCTTCGTACCCCCAAAACAAAGAAAGCGCTTTTTTAAAACTGTCCTCCGCCTGGGCATCACGCCCCATGCGCTCATACAAAGAACCCAGCTGATAATGGTATAAAGGTTCCCGCGGGGCCAGTTCCACCGCGCGGCGGTAATGCTCAAGAGCTTTTTCCCAATTTTTTTGGGCGGCATAAGTAGAGGCTAAGTTCATGTTGGTGTCGGATTTATCCGGCTCCAACTCATAAGATTTTTTAAAATACTCTTGGGCTTGTTCCAAATCCCCTTTCCAACCGTAGGCAATGCCTAAAAGCTGGTAGGCAAGCGCGTTTTTGGGGTCCAGGGTGAGGGCTTCGCGGTATTCGCTCATGGCCGCGTCCACCTTGCCGCTCCAGTATAAGGCGGCGCCCAATAATAAAAAGCCCAAGGGGTCTTTGGGATTTTTAATAACGGCTTTGGCAAAAGAGTTTTGCGCTTCTTTATAGCGGGAAAGCCCCATCTCCCCCAGCCCGCGGCGCATATCGGAAAGAGATTGGTCTTGCATGATTTGGTCCCACACGGTATTAGAATAATCCGTACGAATTGTTTTTTTGCCAAAAGAAAACGGAAATACAGCCCCCCAACTCATACAAGAAAAGGAGAACAAACAACATATACAAATTATTTTTTTACCCGTATTTGCCATAAATATATGATAGATAAAAAACCTTATAACGGGCAACCCAAACACAAGGTTAATATTTTCTTGGGTTACCCCCTAGGACAGCAATGCAAAATAGGCAATACCTCCCAGCTAAAATGTTTTAGCATAATCAATATTCCCCAGCCCAGCTGGGGGTTTTTATTACATAAAAAAGGGGCCCTCTGGTAAGAGGGCCCCTTTAATATATTGTGAACTACTTAGTAGGAGTACAATCTATTTCATTACACGAAGCTTCTTGGTTCATACTCTGGGAGGAACGCACTCCTCCAGCATTATAAAACTTCTCAGCGGGATTTGCATCCGGCTTATACTGCAAGCCGTTTGTACATACCAAGTTAACATATTGCTGCAAATCCTTCTTGGCTACTTGTACAGAACTCAAACTCTGGCACTGCCCGGAGAACATGGGCATATACTGCGTTTTATATTTGCCTCTGTACATAGCGGGGGCGGCGCTGTTCCCTAAGGGGAAAGAATCCTTGCCGTTGGCTAACGCCCGTAACGGGTACCCGCCGTGGCCGCTATTTCTGTTTACAATCTCCGGATTGGTGGAATACGGATACGCACTGTATTTGCGTTTGCGCGCTTCCAAGGAATTATTATACGGAATATCCGACGGATACACGTCATTGCCGCGGTTCCAGCCCGGTTTATTAAAACGCGGGTTGGCCGTATAATTTTCATCAATGGAGCGGCCGGGATAGAACGCCGCGGCCGTCGGGCTGACGTACACCGCATACGTACCAAACGTATTTTCAAACCGGCTGTCATTCACGTCCGGATCCACAGACCAGGAAGCCACTTGATGCGCCAAATAACACACAGAGTCACCCCGGATGGTGAAGTTCGGATCTTCATCCAACAGTAAAGCCTGCAAGAACACCGCTACCGGAATTTCACCGCTGTGCTGCTTAATATATTCCTGCACCTCTTGTTGGGTAGGCACAATGATAGTGGGGTCTTGCTCGTGCATTTGCTGGGCTTTTTTAAGCAGCTGGTTTGTAAGAATTTGGGTATAGCTTTCCACGCATTCCATACAAGAGAACGCATATTTTACAAACAGCTGTCTCATAGTGGCCGCTTCTATATTGGCATTGATGCCATCCGTAGACATACGGTACTTTACGTTAGCCCCTTCAGGAGCTTTGGCGCCGCCGCATTTAAACTCATTGGCATAGGCTTTAATTAAAAACCCTAATTCTATGCGCGCCGTTTTGGAACCACCGGTCGGCTTCGGTTCCGGGTCCGGCTCTTCAGTAGGAGGCACGGGCGGGTTGATACTCACTTCATCATAATAAGAACATTCCGCAATGCTTACTTCCGTACCCGGCAGACCGGGGCCAATTTCCGTACGGGTTTGTTCCGCGTTGGCGGAAACATGCAACTCCAAGGATTCCCCAGGTGCATATTTCCCTTCATTGATACCCTCTACCTGGCGGATAAACCAACGAATGCGAAGCGGCTGCTGCCCTTTCGGGATATTGGTAGCCAATACATCCAGCTCCATTCCGCGGGTTTCTGCGCCTACGCGCGCGGCCGTGGTTTTGGCTTTTACCGTGTCACGTTCCACCGTATAATCCGCCGGTTCGTAATGGCGAACGGAAGTAACCCCTTCAAACGTTTTAGAGAACTGCGCCTTGGCAGAATCCCACACGGAATACATAATGGTGAACTTATCTTTAATTTCGTTATAAGTTACCTTGTCTCCCGACGCGTTAAGAAGCGTTACACGCGCATAAGGAATTTGGTTCCCGTCTTTTTTCAACATGGCGTTATCTTCGCAAGTAATACGCGCTAACGGGAATTCACAGCGCGCGCCAATCAGCCAGTCACGCCCCAATTTGCCGGGTTTCGTGCGCATAGCCGCCTTGGTTACCGGGTACATGCCTTCCGATTTTACAACAGCGCTCTTGGTGGCATAGGAAACATTGCGTCCGCTGGCCAATAAGCCGATAAACTCGTTATATTTCAAAGGTAAAGAGCGGCTTTCTCTGACGGTTTCCCCTTCTTCATTTTTAGTCTTAACAGTTACGTCCAAAGAGCGGGTCCCGTCCGCATTCACTTCAGACTTTAAGTCTTTTTCAAAAGCTACGCTTTCAATAAACAACGGCACATAACCTGTTTTGTCCGCATATACTTGCGCTTTCGTGCGGAAAACAGGGCCTTCGTCCATATAAAATACTTCCAACATATCCGCGCGTGCATTTTCCGTAGCTTTATAGTAACGGGCAATGTCCGCAGCTTTTACACCCACCACATAGTGGTAGATGTTCCAATCGCCTTTGCGGTTGCTTATGAACGAAGCGGTGTAAACGTCCGTAGACGCAAAATCATAGCAACCGCTGGCTTCCACTAATCGGCGGCTTGCCTTGCCTTTGTCAGCCAAGCCAAACAAGTTGAAACCTATACAATCGGCACGGGTTTTCCAGAAGCCGCCGCCAGTTGCTTTGGCGCCTTGCCATTCGCAACCATATTGTTCTTTGGCTTCTTTGGATTTACACCAATCTTTCAAAGACAGCCCCGCCGGTGCGCTGGCCGGAACGGACCCAATCATGGATTTGCCGCATTTGCAGCCTTCCTGCTGGGCACCTTCCCCGCTGGCGCCAAACATCTCGCCCATGGCGCCGTCGTCTTCGCCGGTAATCAAACAATTAATTAAACCGCCCAAAATATTTTGAGCCAATTTGTCTGCCCAGCCAATCCAGTCCCACTTGCGGTTAAAGCGTTTTTCCCATTCCATTTGGGAGCGGGTTTTCATTAAATCCCACCACCAAGGGGTAATGCCGTTGTAGCCAAAGCCGTGTTTTAAATCGCTGGGACCGCCGCCAATGCGGGACTCGCCGGCAGCTAAACCGCCCACGCGGCCGGGCTTAATCGGCGCGTATTGCGCGTCGCGCAGCGCTTGCATGGCATCTCCTTTGGTTAAAGCTTGCGCTGAACGGCGGGCTTGCTCTCCGGCACCCATGCCAAAATACCCGCGCTGCGGGCGGCCTGCGGCCTGCAAAGGCTGCAATGACACCGGTTTGGGAGGCGTTACAGGAGTGGGCGCCCCTACTTTTTTGGCAGCGCCTTTTAAACTGCCACCCCAAGGAGTAATATTTAACCCCCCGCCGGCAGAAGCCATGGCGGCGCGGCCCATTTCTTTAATTTTAGTGGTAGAACGGCGAACGGCCGCACGGGTAGCCGGGGCGGCGGTTCTTCTGTAAATATTCGTCGTGGTCTCCGTGGTGGGAGAAGACGTATAAGAAGAGCTGCTGTTCTCTAAACCGCTGCGGTCATAGTCGTAGGAAGTTTCCGCAGAATCTTCATCACTGCCCCAGCCTTTAATAAGGCTCAACGGATCACGCCCTGAAAGCTGAGCAATTTCACCGTCAGGATCCGTAATGGCCGTATCAAAACCATAGCGTTCCGGATCAAAAATAGTGTCCTCGCTGGAAGGAGCAATAATAGCCTCTTCGTTCACTTGGCCGCTGTATTTATACAAAAACGGCAATAACAAAAGGGCTACCAACGCCGCAATAAAGAACGGCGCGTCCCGTTTGGTACGCTCAAAAAGCGTCTTCTTGGGGCGGCCATTACTCCCTATCTTGGAGGAAATACGATTAGCAAAAGATGCAGGAGCGGCGGATTTGCTGTTCTTGATCTTATCGCTAAAGGTAAAACTTTCCTTTTTTTCCTCTGGCATAAGTGCCTCCTATAAAAATAAATTTAACTATAAATATAAACCAGGCTGGAATTGCCGGATTTTTAAAATCCCCAATTACACAACCTTTTCATTTACAAATTGTTGTACTGCTTTCCCCATACAACAGGGCACTTCAAAACTGCTTATACTATTATCTTAGCAACTGAAACTAAAATTATCAAGACCTAATTTGCTTAGTCTATATAACTCCACCCTTGGGAACCGGAAAGATCCGTTTCCGGAAAGAAATCATTTGGAGTGGACGACCCGGAAGAGCCGCCCCACACCGGCACGTTAAATGTACCGTGCACGCTTTCCGTCACTTGTTGGTTAGAAAATTGTTCCGGGTTATAAATGGATAAATCTACCTCTTCACCCTCTGCCGCCTCGGACTGATCTTTTAAATATTCCGTACACATCCGTTCATATTCATTTAATTTATCGTCTAAATTATTGGTGCTGCATTCACCGGAACGGCTGTATTTCAACTGTACAAAACATTTTTCTCCCAACGTATTATAATCCCGCTTAACTTGGGAACAAGCGCTGCGCGCCTGAGCCAGAGCGGAACGCCAACTATTTACTTTGGCGGAATTGCCGCAATCCGCAGGAAAAGCGGGGAACGTTCCCTGCAAAGCATTAATGGTATTAATTACGCTGCGGGTAAGACTGGTTATCTGCGGGCCCAGCGTGCGGGAAGCCTCATCACATTCCTGTTGGCGCTGCTGCTGTTCTTGGGCCGTTTCAATATCCGCCACAACATCATCTTCCTCCAACCCGGCTATGGCTATGCCCCCGGTGGCACTAAACACTTTTTGGGGCATCTCTTCGGCAAAAAAACCGGCTGCCGCCAATGTTTTTTTAAGCGGAATCTGCTTAGCCCGGTTAGAGGCCTGGCTGGTAAGCCAAATATAACGAAAATCCGTTAAAGACTTCCCGGCGTTTTGCAGCATCATCATGGCAGAATTTGTTCCCCCTAATTTTTTGTCTAAGCCGGAAGTCTGCTCTAAAATAGCTTTTTGAAAAATTTCATTTTTCCAATCACTCTGAGAAGAGCCCACTACCCCCACTTTCAACTTTTTTAACCCTAACGAAGCATCATATCCGTCCGCCGGATTACGCGCGATTAAAGAAGTGTCTTCCCCATAATACATCTCTGTTTTGGCTTGGGCGGAAGCGCTGGCATCTTTACTAAGCTGGTTAATGCCTCTGTTAAAGCGAATTTGCCCCTGTCCGGAATCATCCCCCGTATTGAGGGCCACCCCGGAAATGGCATCTACCGGCTTTCCCTGGCGGCGCAAGGAATCATTTAACGCTTGAAAATCAATTAATGTAGAAGACTCTTCCCCCACCGCGCCATAAGCGGAAGCCCCGCGGTTAATGGCATCAAAACGACCCGGCTGGGTAGAAAAAACAGAATATGAATTGGCAGCCAAACGTGCCGCCGGCCCGCGTTCGTCATCCGCCCAAAACAGTAATGTCTTTAAGAAAGACATTTGCTGCATTTGCTCTTCACTATATCCCATAGCACGGGCCAAGGACGACAAAACAGGAATATGGCTAACGGGCACAAAGCCACCCACTCCCCCAAACAACAATAATAATAGCGCGAGCGCTAAATATTTTTTAGAAAACCACTTTTTCTGAAAAAACCGTTTATTGGAAGGGATACTTTCCTCTTTTACATGCAAAGTTTCTTGTGAAGACAAAGAATCCTGATTTACTGGGGATGCCTGTTTCCGCACCGGCTCATTTTGAGCCGGTGCGGAAGAAGGATAATCCGGAGGAAGCTGGTCTACCATAAAACCCTCTTTTGACTATGGACGGGTGCCATATTTGTGCTGGAACTTTAAAAATTGTTCCTGGCGGCTCTGCCTTTCCGCCTTTTGGGCACGGTATTCGTTTAACTCGCGCGTAGCGTCTTTATACTGGAAGTCAAAATACAACCAAACGCCAAAACACGTAAGCACTATTACTACCAGCAAAGCTATGCCTATAAAACGCCTTAATTTGATGTCTATATTTGCCATAACACACCCTTATCCGTTCATGTCTTGGTCAGCAAGATCTTTTTTGTTGTTTGAAATGGCTTTGCTGGAATTAATAACCTGGCTTCCCGCCCCAGTCAACGCGCCCACACCCGAAACGCCGCCTACAATAGGAGCCCCGAAGAGCTTATTCAACCAACCAGCAAATTTTTGAACTAACTGTGCCACCGCTTGAATATAAGAAATACCTATTAAAGCCATTAAGATAGGCCCAACAATCATACAAGCCGTCGTCAAACCGCTGCCGCCCCATTTTTTCATACATTGGACAGCGTCTACCAAGAACAGCGTGATGGCCAACATCATCGCCGCGCCGATAGCAAGGGCCGCGATAGTTCCCCACGGAGAAGCTTTAAACAAAGCGGTAATGGCAAACATGGCGGGAATGGTTAAGAAAACCAACGCCACTAAGGCACGTTTCAAACGGGTACGGTCTTGCTGGCGTTCCAATTCTTTTTCCATTAAATCGTCTGTTGCCTGATCTAAATTTTTGCGGGCGTTAATGGTGGCCTGTTCAAAATCATCAGACATAACGGCCCCTTCAGACAGCTGCGCGTCTTCAACCTGTATCCCGCCGGAATTTTGGGAGCTGGCCATAAAAGCGCGGCCCGCTTCGTTGGCGGCACGGTATTTGTTTTTAGCGATATCCGCGGAGCGTTTTCTAACCTGTTCCAAGGTGCGCCCTTCGCCAGACTCCATACCGCGGCCCGCGCGCGCATTACGGGAAGCGCCAAAAGAAGAATCTACATCTTGAAATTTAGTGCTGGCCAATAAAGTGGAACCTTCCGGCATGGAACCGGACAAGCGGTACGCTTCCCCTCCCACAAGGCCCAAGGAATTACCGCTTCTATTTACTGTTCCGCCGGCGCCGTCCTTACCGGAGCGGGAGGAAGCCCCCCCATAAGTAACCCCAGACACCCCGCCGGAAGCCGTTGCCATTATGCCGCGCTGGGCCATAGCCGCCGCACGCGCTCCGCCGGCGGCTCCCGCCGCGGCTAACGCGTCCCCGCCGTTAGAATCAGGCTTTTGGTCCACCACCACAATATCATTATTTCCGCCCAAGCCTTCGCTGCGGCCGCCCATTGCGCGTGTGGCAGGGGTTTTGCCGCCGCCCATGTTATTGCCTAACTGGCCCACTGCCGCCAGGCTGGCATCATCTCCGGCCCAGTCATACCCGGCGGAAGCCAAAGTATCATTGGCGGAAGTAATACCCTGCGCACCCGCGATTTGAACCGTTTCACCCATAGACTCCGCCGGATTTACTTCATTACGGCCATAGGTGCTGATGACGGAGCTGCGCACACGGGCTTCATCTTGGGAAGCGGGCTGTCTGTCGCTGGTTAAAACCATGGCTCCAACTACCGCCGCGCCCAACCCGGTTGTTAAAATTACCTTCTGCGGCAGGCCTAGTACAAATTTGCCCGCTTTGCTTTTTAAAAAATGAAACAGGTTCATAAAATCCTCCGGTAAACTCTTTTTATTCTCCCGTTACGGCGTTTAGACTTTGATTTACAGCGGCGGAAGAATTAAGTTGCGTCGCACGCATAAAACTTTGTATACGGCGCATTTCTTCCTGCTTTAATTCATACTCCGCTTCCTGCTTGTCTAAAATAGCTTTATTATGAAAATATCCAGTCCATCCAACTACCATCCATACAAGCCATACTAAAGTTAATATTCCATATACCCAGCCGGCCCGTTTAAAAAATTTTACTTCTTTGTCTGTTAAAATTAATTTTTCCGCCATAAGCCCCCCTTAGCGTCCGTCCGTACGCGACATATATTCTTGGGCGCGCCGGGAACTGGCATCACTGGCCGAGCTACCTTCTGTTACATCCAAAGTAGAGCCTGGCTCATTGCCGCTGGAACTGCCACGCACAGAACCCACACGGCCTTGTTCGGCAGAATCATCCTCTGCTTTTAGCTTGTCTACAGAAGTCGTCCAACCAAAAGCATCCGCTAACATCCAAGGGATCATTGCCCCAAATAATACTAAACCAAAACCGCCGGCCTTGGCGCAGATTTTAAGTTTATTGGCAATTTTCTTACCGGCTTTGGCTTCTTTGCTGCGGTCTCCATATTCTTTATCATATTCCTCGGCGGCGGCATAGTACTCGTTAAATTTGCCGCGTACAGCTAACCAGCCTAAGAAAGGAAAGGCACACGCAAAGGCAATAAACGTATAGCCTATCAGTTTTCTTAATTTCTTACGCAAATCTTTGCGTTCTTGGCGAAACTGCTCCTCTTCGGTCATTATTTCTTCCATAGCGGAACCTACCGCCCCATTAATGCCGGATAAAGAAGCGTCGCCAAAGTCATCTGAACTGGCGCCCTGGCCCACAGAAACCTCTCCTACTCCGTCTAAACGAATACCGCCGGAATTTTTTGTGCTGGCCATAAAGGCGCGCCCGGCTTCGTTAGCGGAACGGGTTTCGTTCCCGGCAATTTCCGCAGAACGTTTGGCCATTAATTCCAAACTGTTAAAATCTTTGGAGTTTTCTCTTGGTTTAACATCCGCTCCAAAACTGGGTTTGGCACGCTGGTTGCGGGCATTGGGAATACGGGCCCCTTCTTGTTCCGGCAAATACACAGCGTCTGTACCTGTGGTAATACCATCAGAGCCGTTTAAATTTTTACCAGAATCGACCGTCCCGGGCATCCCCACATATTGGGCGGAACCGCCAGCCCCGGCCGACAAACCGCTGCCTGCCATAGTACCACCGCCATAAGCAGCCCCTAATGCGCCGCTGCGCGTGGCCGCCCCGCTCACACCGCTGGCCGCCGCCGCGGCAATGGCATCCGCCTGCGCCTTTCCCGCTGAAGCGGCCGCCTGTGCTTGTTGCAGCGCTTGGGCTTGCATGGCTTTAATTTGCTCCGGAGAAAACGCTTCCATCTTTTTATTGCCTAACCCTTCGTTTATCCCCCCTATCGGGTTAGCATCTACCGCCGGAGCTGAAGTTTGCGCTTCATAAGCGGCCCGCTCAGCGGCCTCCCGCTCCAACTCTTGCTGGCGCAAGTATTCCGCTTCCCGCTGCTGCATTTCAATCGCTTTGGAAGGAGCCGCCCGGAAAGCACTTTCTGTATGATCCTCAAGACCATACTGGCCGGTGGCCGCGCCGGATACATAGACCACCTCTTCTTGTGGTTGGTATCCTAACGAGTTGAAGGCATTGTCTGAATTGGAATCAGACCCTAAAATCTGCCAAGCGGCAACACAGCCCAACCCAACCGCTGCTGAAGCGGCAAGCGCCTGGGTGCCGGAAAGCATCGCTTTCCCCGCCTTGCTTTGAAAAAATTTAAATAAGAATCTCATATAAACCTCCAAAACTGCTATTGGGACCGTAAATAAAACACCCGTTCCTATATCGTACGCGTATACGGATCTTTTGGTTTCGGGGTATCCGTCTGATTATTTCCAGGTTTTACCGGGTCTCTATTCGTTGTTCTGCCATATCCTTCCATAGTAGGCGTATCTAAAAGACCATTTCCAAAAATATTTCCGCCGCCACCGCTAGAGGAACGAACGTTATTGATAAAAAATGAAGACCCTTCGGGCGTAATGGTATAGGTGTTGTTGCTCCCTTTACTTATATAACCTAAATCTGCATATCTGTTGATAGTATCTGAGCTCCAAGAAGCAGGAACATCGCTTCCTGCAGATAAACCGGATAAATTCGTGCCATATACACTCTTGGCATAGCTGTTATTTTGGGCAGAAGCGCTCCACTTATTAAGGGCATTGCCAAGAAACTGCTTTGCAAGGTCTAACCCAATTTGCATTAATCCTTCCAAGAACATACGCCCTAAACTTTCTTCTTCCTGCAGTTGCTGCTCTTGCGCTTTTTCACGGGCATCGGCTGCGCGGTCTTGCATGGTTTTTTCCAGATTGCTTAAATCCGGGGTATCGGCATCGGAATAGTTGATGCCGTCACCGGTACCGGATAACGGAACCCCGTTTGAATCAAAGCCGCCGGTTCCCGATACATGAGAACCAAACAACGCTTTTTGGGAATCCCGCGCCTTATTGGCGCCGCGCGCCGCCGCACGGCTGGCGGAATTAAAACGGGCTAACGCCTGGCGGGCGTTATTCGGGTCTACAAAAGGGGCTTCCTTTCCTTTATCTTCACGTTGAAAAGGAGAAAAATCCCCCTTTACAGTACCGCCAAAAGTGGCAGTCGTGTTTCCACCGCTGGCTGACGCCATGGACCCGCTGGGTGTAAAAGAACCTATTTGCGTAGGAGTGCGGGCAGAGCCGCTCCCCCCGCCCCCGCGGTAGCCGGTGTATGCGCCCGAAGAAGCAGAAGACTCTTCCGATGAAGAATTATCCTCTTGTTGGCCTTCTTCTTGGGCATCTTCCGCTTGGCGGGCCTCTTTTTCTTCTTTAGAATAGATAGCGTTTACGTTATTGTTGCGCATATCCGGGTATTTAGAAGCTAATAAAAACTGTTCCGCCTCATCGTTAACAAAAGGCATTTGGGCCAAATCGTAACCGCGGCCCTGCAAATCTTCAAAAGAATCATCCGGCCCGCTTCCGGAAGCTGCCGCCAATGTGAGCAGCGCCACCAGTACCACAATAGCAATACCACCATATGTATAGGCTTGTTTTTTATCCATATGGTTTAGTTTTTTAAATACTTTGCCGGCCAACGGCGATTTAAAATTAAACATAAACTGTCCCTTTTTACATGATATAAAAATTACTCCTGTCGGCCCGTACGTCAACACATACATACGCCCAAACACAGAGTTTCATATAAATTTCCCTTTAGGGTGTACTTTTAGTATAAGCAACCAAAAGGGCCTTGTCAAGGGAGAATTCCCCTTACTTTTTATACAAAAAGATTAATCCGGCTGTACATACGGCATTACGCGGTCATTTTTACCTACAAATTTTTTGACCTCAATCTCACCGCCGGTATCACACAAATATTCATACCCTTTATAACAGCGGTTATCCCCTTTGCACACTTCAAATTTATCGTAATTGCATAAAAAACGAATACGGGGCGGATTAGTAAAAACCTTTAGTGTAACCAATGTCCACGTACCGGAGGTATCCACTTCCAGGGTAAAACGCCGCAAACTTAAAAAAGTTTTCATACCCGTATTATTAAAACCTAGGTAATCTTCCACTTTCTTTTTGATGTCTTTTTCCAAAAACTGCCTGTTCCAGTTTTGCATGGAATCCGGAACCCCGCCCTGCAGCTGATAACGCCGCGCGGCATAAAAAGCGGCAATTTCCATCTTTTGGTTTAAAACGAGCAAACCGAATATTTTAATGATAAATACCGCAAAAATAACAAACAACGGAAACAACAGCACCACCTCCGTAGTGGCCTGTCCTTTCCGTTGGCGTAAAAAAGACAAATCTATCATGAAGGCTGCATCCTTATGCTGTATTTAGGAAGCGGGTTGGGCCACACGCAATTATTGCCGCTGCGGGGGCACTGCAAGCCCACTTGGGTACGAACTTTAGGCTTATATTTAACCGTTAAGTTGATATCAAAGTTATTGAGGGGCAATTGGTACCCCTGCTCCAGCTTAATGCCGTTGCGCAATTTTTTAAGCTTATCCAAGCTGGAAGAATCTAAATAAGAAAATTGGAATAATTTCTTTTTCACGTCAGTAGACATATCCAAATCCACCGGATAAGCAGAGGTCATAGTGGTTCCGATGTCTTCCGAAAAATAAGCGCGCACTTTATCAATCTCAAACGGTTTGGACTGCACTTTAACATAATTGGCCATAATGGCCGCGCTTTGGCGGGCGCAATCCCGCTGGTTGCGGCAGGAAGGCGAGTTTAAATAGTACGCCTCCCGGAACATGCGCGCGTCGCGGGTGGTATCTTGGTAAGAGAAAGTTTGGCTTTGGTAAATCTGCCCCAGCAATAAATAGATTGTGATGTATTGCTGTAAGCTGGGAACGCCAATAGAGGTGGACGGAAAAAAGTTTTCGTCCGCTATTTTTTTACTGGTTAGTACGTAACGGCCTTCCTCATCGGGAGAATCGGAAGGCTGTTCTTTGTTCCAATTTTTACGCTTGTCTTGATAATAGGCATAATCCCAATCATCCGAAGTGGGAGCCGGATTGGGGTTATATCCGGCGTTGTCGGCGTGATCAGGCCCTAACGCGGGGAAAGCCCCCGCCTGGTAAAAAACGTCAAATACGGTATATTTCCCCTTGGTCCCGGCAGCCCCTTTAGGGGATAAATAATCCGCGTTGTAACTTTTCATTACCCTGTAAGGCATATTTCCGTTGGTATACGCAAGCGCATTTAAATAGACCGATAAAGAAGACATTTGGCTGTACGCCGCATTATCCAGCGCGAACTGGTTACGTATTTTATACATAGACACTTTAGAGGTTTCAAACAGCAGGTAAATAACCAATATAAAAATGGGAGCCAGCAACACCGCCGGGAGCAAAATCTGCGCCCGGTTGTTGCTTATGGTTCGTTTACATATACGCCCTAAAATGCCCATCATATTTAGTAACCCATTAACATCCCGATAAACGAAAAGAAAATACGCACAATATCTTTATTAAAAAGCATAATAAAAGCGGAAAACAAAGTAACTACTGTCCCTAACATCAGGACGTACTCTATAGTAGCCTGCCCGCTGTTATCGGCCAGTTTGTTTTGGCGCTTTTGCTTTAAAAACATGGCGGATTTATTCTCCGTATTCATCGGAAATACGCGTTCCTTCAGAGGATATAAGCCCCTTTTCTATTGCTTTTACCACGGCTTCCGTACGGCTGCTTACACCCAGCTTATGAAACGCGCTGTTTAAATGATTTTTAATGGTTTTAACGCTGCAATCCAGTTCTTTGGCCAATTCTTTATTGCTCATGCCTTTGCCTAACAGATCCATAACCTTAATTTCCGTTTTGGTCAAAGTAGCTTGAGAAGGCATAGAGCCGTCCCCCATTTTGCGTAAGCCGTGCAATAACTTGCCCATCAGCTGTTGGGGAATCATCAGCCCTTCGCTGGTAAATGTTTTAATGGAATTTACCAACTCCGCCGCCGGCAGCATTTTAGACAGATACCCGTTGGCGCCCGCTTGAATAGCATCCAACACATGGGCTTCATCCTCAAAGCTAGACAGCATAAGCACGTTTACTTCCGGAACGGCCAAACGAATTTGCTTGGTAGCGGATATACCGTCCATTTTAGGCAGCTTAATATCCATTAATACCACGTCCGGCTTAAGTTTCTTAGCTAAAGCAACGGCTTCTACTCCGTCGGCTGCTTCGCCTACCACTTCAATCCACTTTTCGTTGGTCAGCACATCTTTGATGCCTTCGCGGAAAAGCGTTTGGTCATCCGCAATTAACACGGACACTTTTTTCTTTTTATTCATGTGTTAGCTCCCATATCCAAGTTAAAACTATAAAGTAACAATAGGCAACGTAAAAGTAAACGTGGCCCCTTTTCCTAAACCTTCGCTCTGGGCCCAAATACGCCCCCCATGATTTACCACAATATCCTTGGCAATGGATAACCCCAGCCCTAAACGGCCCACGCGGGATTTATCCCCTACCTGGGTAAAACTGGTAAATAAATCAGGGGCCTGAACCGGGTCTATTCCGTCCCCAGAGTCTGTAACCGATACTTTAGCATTTTTTTCGTCCATTCTGCCAACCTGTATGGCAATCTTGCCATTGTCGGGCGTATGACGGACGGCGTTTTCCAAAATATTAGATATTACTTGGCGGATGCGTTTCTCATCGGCAAAAACGCCAATTTCCCCTTCACTTTCAAAGGTAACCGCAATAAAACGCTTTGCCGCTTTGGCTTTAAAAATTTCCGCCGTCTTTTTAAGGCTGCCTGTTAATTCAAATTTTGCTTTTTCTATACGCAACTTGCCTTTTTCAATAGCGGCCCAGTCCACCAAATCTTTAATTAAGTGTTCAATTTGGCTGATGCTTTCGTCCATGAACATCATTTTTCGGGTTTGGTCCGCATCAGGGGATTGCAATTTCTTTTTAAGCATATCAAAACTCATTTTCAGCGTCATAAGAGAGTTGGACAAATCATGCGATACAATAGAAAAGAATTTGGATTTCATGTTATTCAACCGATCAAGATCTTCATTACGCTGTTTGAGCTGAATCAACAATTCCTTGTTGCTTTGTTCCAAAAAGTACTTATCCAAAGCACGGGAAATCGTGCGTTTTAAATAGTCAAAATCCACCGGTTTGACCAAAAAATCATAGACGGATTCCTGCATGGCTTCCATAATGGCGTTTAATGAAGCGTAAGCGGTAATCATAATAATTTGGGAATCCTGGTTAAAAGCGCGGATCTTGCGTATAAGTTCCAAGCCGGTTTCGTCAGGCAGGTTATAATCCATTAAAATAACGTTAAAAAACTCATTGGTACAAATATCCAAACATTCTTTGGCATTTCCGGCCTGATAAACTTTATAGCCCTCAATTTCCAGCAAATCCACCATGGTTTCGCGCAAATTGTTGTCATCGTCTACCACTAAAATCTTAGCTTCTTTCTCCATAACTGGTATCTCCTGGTTTTTTATAAATTCTCAAATAAAGCTCAAAACACGTTCCTTTTCCTTCCTGACTGTGAATAAAAATCTTCCCTTTATGGCGGGCCATTGCTTTGCCTACTACGGCTAAGCCCAACCCCGTACCGCGGGCCTTGGTAGTAAAAAACGGGGAAAAAATTTTGTTCTTCATCTCTGGGGAAATACCCGGCCCTTCATCCGCCACAAAAATGCACATGACCCTTCTGCCCACCTTGGTTCCTACCGTGATAGTGCCTTTATCCTGCATCGCTTCCGCCGCGTTAACAATCAGGTTGCGAATTGCCTGTTTCATTTCTTCCGCATCTATTTTAATACGCACGCTCTCCGGGTCCAATGCTTCTTTAATACGTATTCCCCCGCTGATAGGAAAAGAAAGGATAATTTCTTTTAAATAGCTGTTTACGTCTATTGCCGTTAAAATAAGTTCCCGGCTGCGGGCATAACCCAAAACTTCATTTATAATACTGCTGGCCTGTTTAATTTCCGAATCAATAATTCCAAATTGCTTTATTAACTTGGGTTCTTTTGGGGAAACAATGGTTTTAATTAAACGCGTGGCGTTACTAATTACCGCCAGCGGGTTGCGTATTTCGTGGCTGATAATAGAAGCCATCTGCCCAATGGCGGCCAGCCGTTCGGTTTTTACCAATTCCCGCATAGCCTCTTTTAACTCGCGCGTACGTTCTTCCACGCGTTTCTCTAATGTGCGGTTCATTTGCGCCAATTCTTGCTGAGACTTCAAAACTTCCTCTTTGCGCTGTCTTAATGTAGCGGCCATATCTAAAAATACGGTAGCCAAGTCACCAATTTCATTATGAGGAATATCAACATCCGCTCTGGTAGGAATATAATTATCCTCTTCCCGCAAGCGGACAGCGGCCGCCTGCAAACGGCCTAACGGGCGGGTAATTGGGATGATAACCAAATAACTGACAATTACCACAAAAGCTATCATGCCTACTATAATAACCAATAAATCAATTAAAGAGCTAAAGGTGTCTTCCAATAATAAAGCGGTGGGCTGGTCCGCCGGCTGCATGACAAATACCGTCCAATGCGCTTGGGAAACTTCCGCGGAAGCCACCAACATATGTTCCCCGTCCGGCATTACCACTTCCCCCGAGCGCTTGGCCCCCAACTGGCGCTCTATATATAAAGCGGTTTCCCGCAACGAAGGCTGCGCCTCTAGGGCTAACCCATGCGGAGCGCCGGAATAAGAAATAATGGTTCCATCCGAAGCAAACACTAAAACTTGCAAATCTTGCGGATAAGCGGAAGCAAGGCTTTCCCCTAAATCGCTTAAATCCAATTCCACCACCATTACGCCGGTAACGTCTTTATCTCCCAAATGTTCCCGAATTGGAAAAGCCATTAAGGCATACATCTTCCCGTCCGTACGTTTAACGGAACCGACGTAATCCTCCCCGTTCATAACGCAAGTGGTTAAAATGTTATCCAACTCCGCCGCGTAGCTAAAGCGGCTTTTGTCTTCGCTGGAATAAAATAACTGCTGCCCGTTGCTGTTTAAAACGGAAATGTGGGTAATGCCCGGGGTGCGTTCACGCAGGTAATCTATGTCTGTTTGGTCTATAAAACGGTGGCCGCCAAAATCGGTATGCAAATCGGTAAAGATGGAAAAAACATTCGCCCGGCGCGTTACGTTATTGCGCAAAATAGAAACCAAGCGGCTGGCAACCGCCTGCTGCTTTTCCAACAGTTCATTATTTAATAAACGGTTATTTATGCCCAATACATGGTATCCGATAATCAAAACAGGCACAACGGATACAATGCTTAAAACCAGCAACGCTTTTGGAAACAAACCGCCCAATTTGTGTTTAATCATGAACGTCCTTCCGTTTTATATTTAAGGGAAAGCGGGGACTGGCAAACCAGCCCCCGCTTTTATTATAGAAACTAAATGATTAGTTCTGCACGTTTTTTAGCAGCTTCCGGCAGGAACGGCTTGCCCGTTGGCAGCAGGAGCGCTGGGATTCATAAACTCAAAACCTTCCAATTCAGCTACGCCGCCAAAATCTAAAACAACCTTTCCTTCCCACAAGAAAGAGGGAGAAGCGTTCACGCCATATTCTTGGGTATATTTGGCTTCTTCTTTCAAGAGTTCTACCCCTTCGGTATCAAATTTTTTCATGATTTTTTTGCTGTTAATACCCGCTTCTTCCATGGCTTTATCCCAGCGGCTGGAGCGATAGTCTTTGTTGCGGATTTCCAAATATTTCCAGAATTTTTTAGGATAGTATTTGGCAATTAACAGCTGGCGGATGTTTTCTTCCCATTCCGCAGAACCGTGCAAGCTGGAAAAACCGTCTTTATCGCTGTAATTTACGATATAGCGCACGCGAATGTCTTTATCTTCCGGCAATTTGCCCGCTTTTTGAGCTTCAATAATTTTATTTTCAGCCATAGCGCCATAAGGGCATTGAGACATTACAAAAAGTTCCAACACGCCCGGTTTGGCTTCTTTGTTAGGCAATACGCCCTGGCGGGTTTGCTTGGGCAAAGCGATGAATTCGTCTTTTTCAATAGCTACGCCATATTGAATGTGCTGAGCCAATTTTTCTTTAATAGCATCCGTCTTTTTGACTAAATACAAAGGCAGGAAAGAATAATCCATTTCTGCTAATTTAGGATCTTTTTTCGCCTCAGAAACAGCTACTTTGGTTACTTTCGGTTCCATACCCAAAAATTGGGAAATACCTTGCGTAAGCTGCGTGTCTTCTTTACCGGCGTCATAATCTTCCGATTCAATAATAATAAACTCCACCGTTTGTTTTTTATCGGCTTTAGCCGTTTTGGCAGTCTTAGCTGTTGCAGCAAAAGCGACGCCAGCCACGGCAAACGCCAGCAATACTGTTAATATCTTTTTCATTGTCTGTAATCTCCTATTTATTTGTCTTCTAATTCTACCCTTACGCCGCGAATTCCCACAGCGCACAAAATGTTATACGCCAATAAAAAGAACACCACGCTTACCAACGTAAGCAAAGTTCCTTGAATAGAACGCATAATCAAAGTCATAATGTAATCCAACGTGACGGCCCCGTCCGGATTAAACAATTCCAACAAAGCAGTAATTAACATTACCGCAAACACCGCCACCGGAAAAGCGGAAAAAATTACATTGCCGATTGCTATCTTTTTAATTTCTACTCTCATAAACTCTCCCGTTAAACGAACCGGCTACTTCTCCGGTTCCAACACCAAAACCATGCGGTTTTTACCGGCATCATCCGGCAATTGTACGGCTTTCACTAAACATTGTACATTTTTATTAATTACTGTGCCGCGCAAAACTTTTGTGGGATTTTCCAACGCTTCCCCCACCACCTGAATAATATTCTGCTGCCGCCCGTCAAAAATATCCAACAAATGCACGGGGCCGGTCTTCTTGCTATTTAACTCAAAATTGGTGTATAAAATATTGTTATTTTCATCAATCACCAAAGCGCGGGACCCTTTGGGCACCGTAACAGCCAAAATGGTTTTCCACCATTTGCGTTCTTTTTCCAAAGACATAATTTCTACATTCTCTAAACTTTTTATGTCTTCGCGTATTTTTAAAAGCAGGCCGTCTATCGCTTTGGCTACGTCGCCAATTTCATCCCCGCGGGACGGATAAGAAAGCGTAAGCGTATTTAAGGAAACCGCGTCCACCGCGTCTCTTAGGCCGTCTAACGGGCGCAAAATCTTTAGCAACATAAACAAGTATAATACGCCGCCAATAAGCAATATCATAAAAAATACGCCAATGGTATAACGCACCATGGCTGAATGAATCAACTCCTTGGCGCTGGCGCGGGAAACGGCCACATTTACCACCCCCGCCACAGTATCTTTTGCCAGTAACGGGATTGCCATATCATAGGTGTTACCGTCATCATACATAATGGCTTTTGGGGCACGCTCGTTAATGGCGTAAACCACCGCGCTGGTAGGAAGCCCCACCGTAGTATTATAGTCAGAATAAGACTTGCCTAAAAATTGCGTGTTCTCATGCCAGCGGATAGAACCGTCATAATTAAAGTAAATCAAGTCTCTAATGCGGTCATCATTATTCTTCCAAGATTTCATAATGTCCGCTTCCACAAAAGTTACCGGTCCTTTAGGGCGGGACGCCAACGCCGTTACCAGCCTGGGCGCGCGGAAGCGAACCATTTCCACCATTTCGTTTTGCAGCTTCTTGTCAAACACGAACTTGAACATATTGTAATACACCAGCCCGCCAAATACGGCCGCATATAACGAAACCAGTGCAAACCACAATATCCACTTAGAAGTCAATTTCATAATCTCAAATCCTCTATATTAACGTATACCGGTTAATTCTTCCACTTTCTGTAAACCGATGGCAGCGTCCGAGTTACCCGGATCTAACTGTACCGCCTGCACCCACGCCGCGCGGGCACGTTCATAATCGTCTTGGGTGAAAGCGTCCAAGCCTTCTACGTATTTTTGGCGGGAAGCGGCGCGCGCTTCCTCCGACACACGGCCCGTAGTAGGCGCCAATTCCGGCAACGTCTCATTTACGCCCACCGTTTCGGGCAAGGGTTCCGTCGGCTCCGGCTTCACTTCCGGCTGGGTTGTAACCGTAGTAGACTCAATAACTTCTTCCACAATATTGCCCTGCGCATCCTTGGTGCGTTTTACAGAACGGAATTTCTTTTCTTGGGCGATACGCAACGCATTTTCCTTAGCATTACGGGCCTTTTTAATCCAAGAATCCATCTCCGCCGTGTTGGAACCCCACTTTTTGGCTTTCGTCCAATACGCGATGGCGGAATCATACTTGCCAACCCCATACGCTTTGCTGCCCGCATTGGCATAGCCGTCATAAATTTCATCTTTCAGCTGCATCATGTATTTTTGTACGCGCTGATCGCCCGGTTGAATTTTAATAATGCGCTCAAATACGGAATACGCTTCCACATACTGGCCTTGGTTATAGTAGGCCATGGCTTTTTCCATATATTCCTGCACCTGCTGTTTACGCACCACGTTTTCCGTCTGGGAAATTTTAGTTACCAAGCTGGCATCATCTTTGCGAATCATAAGGGCGTTATACCAGTTGTCTAAAGCTTTTTGATAATCCCCGGAATCATACGCTCTGTCACCGCGGCGCACATATTCCGCCGCAATATCAGCGGTGATTTTCTTCTTCCAAGACAAGGCTTTGCTGTTACCGGGGCGAATGGTTAAAATTTCATCCAGTTTTTGATTCGCCTCTACCAAGCGGCCGCTGTCATACAAGCGCAGCGCCTCCTGAAATTTGGCTTCTATCACTTGAGATTCTGACACCGTGCCATAAGTACCCATATGGTTTGCCTGCAACGCCAAAGTTTGGGCTTGGGTAAAATTAGGGTCAATACTTAAAATGGTTTGGGCCAGCTCTTGCGCGCGCTGGTAATCCCCTTGTTTATACAACTGGTAGGCGTTTTCATACACCATGCGTAAGGTATAGTTTTGAATACGCTGCTTTTCCAGCTGAACGGTAGAAAGGTATTGTTTGCGTTCTTCCACATCGTTTAAAGTGCCTAAGGAAATTTTGCTTAAGTCCAAGAGCATGCCGGCTTCTTTACCGTGCTGCCGAACCGGAATTTCCCGCAAAACGGGAGCGGCCACAGACGAAAGGGCCGTTAAGGCGAATAGAACAAACAAGAAATGTTTTTTCATAGGTTAATCCTCTTTAAAAACTAAGCCCGCCCGCAAACAAACCTTTGACCATAGGGGCAAGAATTAAAATAAAAATCGTTGGGAAAATGAAAATAAACAACGGGAATAACATCTTGGTAGATGCCTGCGCGGCTAATTTTTCCGCCAAACTTAAACGGCGGGAACGCAAATCCGTGGAGAAGTTACGCAGCAAATCTACCAAACTGGTACCCAACTCATCCGATTGCTTAATAAGACCCACCAAGGAGCGAACTTCCTGCACCCCGGTGCGGGCCGCCAGACGGTCCATCGCTTCGCGCCGGGAATAGCCTAATTTAATTTCATTGAGGGTTTTTTCCAATTCCTCTTCCAAAATGGTTTTTTCCTTCGCAATTTTAATAATACGTTCAAACGCGATTAAATAATCCAAACCGGACTCAATAATCAAAGCCGCCAAATCCACCGTGGTGGAGAAATTTCCCAATATTTCAGCCTGACGTTTTTGAATTTTGCTTTTCAATATCAGGTCCGGCAAATAAAAACCTACAGGAAAAGCGATAATCGTCATGATAAAACTTTGAAAAATAATCAACGCCCCCACCGGAAACGCAATCGCCAAGCCTACTTTGAGATATAAAATATCCACCGGCTGCGGGGTATCCGGGCTGCCCAGCTGGAGATGCATTTCCTCCAACGATTTTTCTAAATGGAAAGTGTGCAGAAAAAACAAAGCCAAGCGGTCAAAAAATTTGTCCGGATTTAATTTGGAAAAGCTGGAAGTGGACTTGAAACGGCGCACGGCAACGTCCACCAAAGCTTCTTTTTCTTCTTTGGGAGACAGCAAAGCCAACACCCCAATGAACAAAGCAATGGTGCCGATAATCGCACAACAACCCAATATTAAACGCAACCCCAATGACACTTCCATTATACTTTCACCTCGCCCACTTTCTTAATAATCTTCATGCCAATGGCAATCCACACGACACAGAATAAAAACAGAATCATTCCCAACGGGCTGGCATAAAAAGAAATCATTTCATCCGGGCGGAACAGGAACATCACGCCCACCATTAAAAACGGCATAACACCTACCACAATAGCCTGGATTTTTTGCTGGGCCGTCATAGCCTGCAATTTTTCTTCCAGTTTGCTTTCTTCCCGGATGTTTTCCACCAAGCGGGCAAAAATAACCGTTAAGTTACCGCCGACTTGCCTCTGAATGACAATCGCTTTAATAATATAGCTTAACATACGGCTGTCTATACGGTCATTCATCCCGTCCAAAGCTTTTTCAAAAGGAGTACCCAGCTGGTAGTTCTTAATTACCAAACCAAATTCATCTGAAATAGGCGGGCGCATTTCCGAAGATACTTTTTCAAAACCTTGCACAATATCCATACCAGAACGCAACGAGTTGGAAAGCAAAATCAACGCGTCCATCAGCTGGGCATTAATTTTGCGCCCGCGCGCTTTTTTAAGCGAGTCCAACACGGCTTCCGGCATACGTATACTGGCAAACACGCCAATAGCCACAAACACCAAAAACACAAACACGCCGCTGAAACCGCCCGTGCTGAAGCCAAAAAACAACCCCAGCAACGCAAAAATACCTATGGTGCCAAAAACAATATAACGGATATCTATCGTTAAAAACTGTCTGTTAAAATCTTCCGCCCAAGCCACGCTTTTTGTATGATACTCTTCCACCATAATTTCAATACTTTGGCGTTTGACTTCCAAAAACAGAAATACCGACAAACCCGCCAACGCGCTGCCAATAATCAACATGATAAAAAACATCATTTTATCCGCGGCGGTAGTTTGCAAGGTTTTGGGGTCCGGCGGGAAAGTAGGCACCGCGCTGGACATAAACTCCGTATACAACTGGTTGGACAATACCACCACCGCCTGAACGGCTTGGCGGTATTTGTTTTCACGCTCTTTGGAAGGAGCAGAGAAAGATTCTATCGTACTAAAAAACTCATTATTAATCAGCTCCAATGTAGCCAGCATGGCGCGCCCGCGTCCGTCCATACTGTCTTTCATAATTAAAGGCTTGGAGCCAAACAGCAAATCTTTATTTAAGCGGTCTAACGTAGCCACTAAATTGATACGGTTCCCCACATAGCCGCGCGCCAACTGGTCTAACGAAATAGGCTGGGAAGGATCCATGGACATGGCGGCCCGGTCTAAATACAAATACACGTTAGAAAACGCCTGGCGCCACAAATCCGCCTCGCTGTAAGTGCCTTCCCCGGGGATGTAAACCACTTTTGTTTTATCCATCCGGTCCAGTTCCGCCTCTTTACGAACGGTAACTATTTGGCCGTTTGAGTCTTTGGTTTTAATATCTTGCCCTTCCACAAACCATTTGGGAGGCTTTACCACCGCTCCGGCATTAGAGCACTGCGCCGGCAATTCCTGCGTTTTTTTATCAAGGGGTAATTTTACATCAAACATCTCCGCCAATATACGCATTTTTTCTTTGGCGCATTCTATGCGGTTTTTATCGGCTTTGCCCAGCCCGCGGGCCGATACAGACACCGGGGCCAAAAACAAGCCTAAGACCAAAACAGTAACCAAAATGAAAGATAAAAAGTTCTTTCTCATTTAAAACTCCGTGTCATTTTGCCGCTGGGGGAGGCGGAGGCACCGCCGAGCCGCCCGCTGACTGCGCCTGGGTGATCATGGGTTTGCCGTTTTCATCAAACGGAACCGCGTTTTTAGTAAAAATATCTTCCGGCAGAGGCACCCCTTTTGCTTTAAAATCATTAAAGAAAGAAGGGATATTTCCCGTGGGAGCAAAGAAACCCTGCACTTTTCCATTTTCATCCACGCCGGTTTGTACATAACGAAATAAATCTACGGATTGGATTTCATTGTTTTTCTGGCCGGTCATCTCCGTAATATACGTTACTTTTCTGGACCCGTCAGAAAAACGGGAAAGCTGCACAATCATGTTAACAGCAGAAGAAATCATCTCCCGAATAGCGAAAATAGGCAAGTCCGCTCCGGTTTGCATGCACATGGCTTCCAAACGGGACAGCCCGTCGCGGGGAGTATTGGCGTGAATAGTGGTTAAAGACCCTTCGTGACCCGTGTTCATGGCTTGTAACATGTCCAACGCTTCGCCGCCGCGGCACTCCCCTACTACAATGCGGTCCGGACGCATACGCAAACAGTTCTTTACCAAATCTTGAATAGTAATGGCACCTTTTCCTTCCACGTTTGGCGGGCGGCTTTCCAAAGACACCCAGTGCGGCTGCTGCAAACGAAGTTCGGCCGTATCTTCCACCGTAATAATACGTTCGTCATTGGCGATATAACCGGATAAAGCATTTAAAAATGTAGTTTTACCGGTACCCGTACCACCGCAGACAATGATATTTTTGCGGATACGCACGCATTTTTCCAAGAAATCCATACATTCCCGGCTAATGGTGCCAAAGCGGAAGTAATCTTCCGGGCCAAAAGGTTTTTGGGAGAAACGGCGGATGGTAAGCGTAGGGCCGGAAACCGCCAGCGGCGCTATAATGGCGTTTACACGGGAACCGTCTTTTAAACGCGCGTCCACCAGCGGAACGGACTCGTCAATACGGCGCCCCAAGGGAGACACAATACGCTTAATCACCTGTACCACTTGGTCATTATTGCGGAATTTATATTTGGTAAGCGTCAGTTTACCTTTCTGTTCTATAAAAATCTTGTCAAAAGCGTTCACCATGATTTCGGTAACACTGGGGTCACGCATTAAATTTTCAAGCGGCCCTAAACCCAAAATTTCATCTAACAGTTCTGAACTAAAACGTACGCGCTGATCACGCGAAAATTGCAAATTAGGTTGTTTCTGCAAGATATCATCCACAATGGCCGCCACGCGCTTGCGGGTCTGCTCACTGGCGGAACTCTCCTCGCTAACCACAATATGCTCAATTTCCAGCGTACGAACCACTTCTTTGTGGATTTTTTGCTTTAAATCATCCCAAAAAGACATTTTTGTCTTAGCGGAAGAAGAGGATTCTTCTTCCACCGCGACGTGGGAGTTTTCCGTCTTGGTTTCACCGCCTTGGAATAAGACGGGGCTCCAAATTTCTTTGGCGGCTTGGGTAAATTCTTCATCAGAAACCTGCGCCACCCAGTCTTTCGGGACGGGTTTCAAATCGCGTATTTGGGCTAAAATCAAACGCAGGCCTTTTATCCACTCGCTTTGCGGATTGACAATAATTTCTATTTCACGGCGGTTGGACGAAGCCATAATGCCTTCGTCCCACGGCAAAAACACATCAATATTACGCCCCAAAAGCGAGGTATACACCCGTTCCATTTCTTCATAAGGAATAGAGCCGGGGGTATCGTAGGAATTGCAAATAACGTTAATGCGTTCCAGCGGATAGCGCTGCTCTTTATAATCGTTAAAAAGTTGTATGGTAGAATTTAAATGCGAACGCGTGGCATGCGTAACCCAAAAGATTTTATCAGAAATATCAAAAGCAAACGCTTGCATGGGGAAACTGGAGTCCACATCTAAAAAGATATCAAATGTTTGGGAAAGACGGGATAAAATAGGAATTAAAATTTTAGGGCTGATGCTGGCCACTTGCGCACGGCTGTTGCCCAAAGGCAAAACACCCACCCCCCATTGGGACATGGATATTTTCCCGCGCAAAAGCCCCCCCACTACCGCAATATTCGTGTTGCCCAGCGTACGCAAAATATCCGCCACGCTGACGGGTTTTTTAATATTTAAATAAAAACTATGTTCTTGGCGCGCCAGCGGATCCAGCGGAACAATAAGAACAGGCCTTTTCTGAATACCCGCCCAACCTAACGCTAAGTTAAGCACAAGGGTGGTCTTCCCCGCCCCTTCTTTTGGGCCGGAGAAAGTAATGATTTTAGCGTCTGTTTTTAAAGAAGGGTCCTGTTCAGCCATAAACTCTACTCAACTACCTCTACCGTTACAAACAGGAACAAAGAACGCTGGTCTTCCGTTACGTCTTTGCTCTTAAAGAATAAACCAATTAAAGGCAAACGGCCTAAAAACGGCACGCGGTCTTCCGACACGTTGCGGCTGCTGCTTTTTAAACCACCAATAACCAAGGTTTCCCCGCTGTTAAGTTCTACATGGGTTTGCACCAAACGTTCCAAAATAGAGTAAGAGGTGGAAGTACCAATCATAATAGCGCGGGAATAGTCCGGCTGGGACACTTTTAATTCCAGCTGTAAATCAATAATGTTTCCGCGTTCCGGAATAATGGTGGGAGTTACGTTTAATAATACCCCATAGGTTTCCATCTGCGTACCCACGGCGCCCTGGCTGTTCACCACCGGGTAGGGAATACGTCCGCCCACGGAAATGTTGGCTTGGTTGCCGGAACTGGTAACAATTTTGGGGTTGGATAAAATCTGCGCGCGGCCCTCGTTTTCCATAAGTCTAAGACGGGTAGCCACCGCCGTTTTACGTTCAAAATCGCCCAGTGAAAAAATACCCGGGATGGCGGCTTCCTCAAAGTCAAAGATTTGGTTCCACGCAAAACCTTTAACAGAGCTCATGGAGCCGGCAATTTCAACCACGTCTGCGCTGACAGATACCAAACGGGTCTTTTTTGCGTGCACGCACGGGGCCAGCATGGCCACTAAAAACACGGCTACAGATATCTTAGTAATAAAGTTTGTTTTTATCATGATGGTTCCTATTTACTGAAATAATTTTTCAAATGTAGCAATTTCCATCAAGTAGTTGGTCCCATCTCCGGGAGAACGCAAGATGACGGAAATTTCCCCTTCGGACTGCGCCAACGCCAAATACTGCGCGTCACGCGGGGAAAGAGCCAAAGACAAAGTGGAGCTATCCGTATACGCGGCGGCTTCTTCCTCTTTGCTTTGCAAGCCGGCGGCACTCTTGGCATCCAAACCTTGGCCCAAGTTCGCGCCGACGCCCAACACTTTAATATTCTGTAAAAGGGTTACCGTTACTTTTTGGGGAGAACCGTTCTTCATCACGGCAGAAAACGTTAATAAAATATCCACGTTGTCATCCGGTTTAATCATCCCCGCGGAAGCAGAATCCACCCGGATGATAAAACCCCTCATTCTGGCCGGAATTTTACTGGAAAGCCCCGCTTCCGGGGATAACGAAGTGATGGCATATTTTGAAATTTGGTTCCCTTTGGGAATCTGAATACGGGCAACAGCGTTTTCAATGGATGCAAAATCCGAATCGGTAGAATAAGTTAACGCGTCTTTTTGTACATATTTAGCCGGTATGGGAACCCATTTAATGGAATCTCTTTTAATCACTTCCCGTTCTTTTATGTCCCGGATAGGCACAAAAACACGTTTAATGACTTTGTCATTTTCTAATTTGCTGGACGCGCTGTTAACAATTAACAAATACACCAACGCCGCGCCAAGCGCCACGATAAACGGCAAGAATACTCCTTTTTTCATAAATTCTCCTTAAAACGCTGTTAATTAATAAAAATCTATTGTTTATCCGTACTTAAATACATCTTTTCCACAGGCATGCGCGCCTCGGTTTCTATCATACGTATCCCCTCTTTGCGGGGCTTACTGGCTAAAATAAAACTGCTCCCGGGAAAAATCAATTTTACAGGATATTTTAACTCCACCACAATGTCCTGATGGCGGTGAGGGGAATACAACGGATCCCGGCCCGTTGTTTCCATCTTTACAGTTACTTTTATCCTGTCTCCCGCCGCCCCAAATACGCGGCGTTTGGCTTGGGATATTTTTTGCTGCACCGTCCAATTATTTGGCTGCCCGCTGGGCTCTTTAACGGCCGCCATAGCCCCTATACGGGCAAATTCATAGGAAGCGTGATTTGCCAACAGCGTGTGGTATGCAATATTGCCGTATTCCAAGATGAAAAAAATCATCAACATAAATACCGGCAATATTAACAGCAACTCCACAGTTACCTGTCCACCACGCCCCCTACGAAAAAGGTTCATTTTTACACCTTAAAACTACTCAATGCTGTTCACGCCGCCCAAGATTTTGGCTTTGACGTTTTCAAACACGTCCGGCAACATTTTTTTAACGGCTACGCCTACTGCAAGAGCAATACCCACCACAACACCTAACATCAAAATATATTCGATGGTGTTCTGGCCTTCTTTCTTTTTCAAGCAAGAAAAGGCTGCGTTCTTTACGGCTTCCAGCTTATTTTCCAAGGCAATAATAAACTTCATGTGCTCCTCCTGATTTTACAAATCAATCTAATTTGTTTCGTAGACTTCTAAAATTACTTTTGCTCCCTGCTCAAACTGCTGTGGAACAATGTGAGAATAAAACGCATAAAAGGCCAAAAAAGCGCTAAATAACGCCGCCGCGGTAATTACATATTCAATAGCGGTTTGCCCTTTTTTACTTTTCAGTATATGCGTTTTTTCTCCTCTCATCATACATTAAAACTGTATACCAACAGCTATCTGCTGCGAGGTACCCAGCGCCCCAAACGGCGTAACGGCGTAATCAATAGACGCCCCGTAGCCAAACAGCTCAGAACTGTAAATACCAAAACCAAAAGAAACTTTAGAAGTTTCATCCAGCCCTAAACTTTGCAGGGTGGAACTTTCGCTAATACCCGTGTTATCACGCGTATAATACCCCACGCGCAAATCAAAACGGGCCACGGAAAGCAGATCTTCCGGTATGTGCACCTCTAAACCAATACCATAGCGGGAGTCATCGTCTTCATAATCCATCCATTCGCCGGAAATGGTAAAGTAGCGCGTATTGATATCCGCCCCTAAACGCAAGCCTTGGGGCATATCTTCCCGGTCGCCAATGTTTACCAAGGCGCCGCCTAAACCCAACCAGTTTACCAGGCGAAGTTTGGCGCCTACGTCAAACCCTACGCTGGTGTAGCGGTTAGTGTCCAGCTTTTCATTCACGTACTTGGCCGTACCGCCGATTTGCAGTTTCTGGTCAAAGAAACCGCGGGCCAAAGACACGCTGCCCACAAAGTTCTGCACCGGGTTGGCGCCGGACCATTGCAGATTCCCCCACTCGTCGCGGTAATCAAATCCGCCCATGTCCATATAGTTAAGCGTAACGCCTAAAATGGTCTTTCCCAAGGGCTGCAAATAAGCCAACGTGCGGGCTTTATAACCCTGTAAATACGCCAAGTAAGAAAACTGCAGCTCACGCGAAGTGGCTGACGCCGCGCCAGCCGGGTTCCAAAACAAAGCCTCAGGCCCGTCCGCCACGGATACATAGGCATTACCCAATGCCTGGGCCCGCGGGGAGCCGGCGTCAATCTTTAAAAACTGGCTGCCGCTGGTACCGGCCCAGTCGTCAATAGCATAGGCCGGGGCATGCACCAAACCGGCAATTAAACAAGCTGCTAAAAGTTTTATTTTTATATTCATAAATCTTTTCTACCTTACGGGATTAAGATCTTTACCACTTTTTGGCAATGTTCACGCCCGTTTTGGGCCTTAAAGTCCACCAAGCCAAAGTATACGCCACGGGCTACTTGCTTGCCGTGTTGGTTGGTTTTATCCCACACGCAGCGCAATGCCGCGTTACGCACATTGGGGATAGAGTCATCCGCCAAGGCGGTACCACTGATATTATTATCCGGGCTGAACGATAAAGTCTGCCCCATGGTGGTGGTATAGTTATTAGCGTCCACGCAGGTATAGCCGCTGTCACGTATCAGAGTACCCGCTAAGGTATACAACTTGATAGACATGGTACCAGGCACCGGCATCTTGGTAACTTCCAAGGTACCATAGGCTTGGCGCAGCGGGTTCGGATAGAAGAACACCGTCTTCTCCCAATCTTCGCACACAAAGCGCCCGTCACCTACGGCAATGGTGGCTTTATGCAGCATCTGATACTGGTAAGCGTCCGCCACGTAATTTACTTTCCAATCCGCCGCGTCTAAAGAAGTATCATCACCCGGTAAAATTTCACCGGTAATACTGTCAATATCGGCCGAGTTAGTGGCCGTTACGAAGCGGAACGGATAGGTGCCGTCCGGCACTTCCTGCTGGGCATAATCGCGGCCGTCCCACTCTTCGGTAATAAGCGTGGTGGACGGGCGGATACCCACAATGGCGCGTACCAATACTTCGCGGATATCCTGCACTTCTTTACCCGTGGTGGGGTTGCGCAAAGTACCTTTTTGGTAATCGTAAATGGTGGTGCCGGGCTTAAAGATTTGTATGGCCACTTTCATCGGCACGGAAATCTGGTAGCTAATCGGCACAATCTGGTTACGTACGGACTGGGCATAGCCGTCTACCTCGGCCAAGTCAAACACTTTAAGCAGTTCCGCGTTGAGCGTTAAACTCTTGACCGTTTCCTGATACAAATTGGCATCCGGATAGTTTTTGGCGATTAAGCGCACTTCATAAATGTCAGACTTCACATAATAGCCGTTATCGTCCGTACCGTCCCAATACACTTTGCGGATGGCATTGGCGTCAAAATTACCCGTATTAATAATGGTGGTAGTGGCTAAATGTTTGCAAACATCACCCACCGCGTTATTTTTGGTGCCGCCGTCCGTGGCGGAAGTGGTGCACACATTGGGTTTCAGCGCAACAATCTGCACGTCCACCGTGGCCGCGCGGGACACCGCAAAGTTGATTTCATACGGAGGAACAAATACCGTACCGCTGGAGGTGTTGAACAGCTGGGGCTGGTTCGGATACACCGCAGTGGAACCTTCCAGGAAGAATACCGGCCCGCGGGTTACGTTGATGCGGGAATTCGGTTTTTCCGTAGAATAGATATAGTCTACCTGCTGTACGTCCGCTTTAGTCATAAACGGAGCGCTGACGGCATAATCAAACTCCGTACCGTCCGCCGCCGTAGTATAGGCCCGGTCTGCATAGTATAAGGATACGGGCTCGTTAGAGCGGGCAGATATATAGAACGGATACTGTCCGTCCGGCACCATTTCATAAGCACAGGCTTTTACATCTGTAGCCCCTTGACACTGCTGAGAAGACGGATTATAGAAGTACAGCGCATCCCATTCTTCCACAATGCGGGCCCCTTCACCCGGGCGGGTGGAGCTGGCATCAAACGTTTTAATAGGCTGCAAACGAACATCCAACGCCGTATAGTTTTGGTTGGCCGGATAATTGGTAAACGACGTATCGTTCACATAAATACACTTTTTACCGGTCGTAGCCACTTTGGCGGGATCCACATACCCGTTGGTCATAATGTCCGTATCGGTCTGGTCGCACACGCGCGGAGGCCAGTTGGACATTACGCTTTGGGTGGTAGTAACGGTAGTTTGTACCTTATATTTGTGTTCAGCATAGCAGGTAGCCAGCTCGTCCGGGTCGGTAATACCGGGGCACTGGGCATTTAATTCATCCTGCGTAGCCAAGGCAACTACATTTTCCGTAGTGGTTACCGTGGTAATGTTGTTTTCGAAATCCGTTTTGGTGTCATACGTGGTACCCACCGTAGCGGAAGGCACATATGATGTGGTAGGACCGGTTACAGTAGTAGCAGAGGTTTCCCCGTTCACCAATGTATTTTCCACCGGGATTACCACGTCCTTATTATAAATGTTCACTTGAACGTTCATAGCTTTGGACAGGTAATAACTGATGGTGGCTTTGGCTTCGCTGTCACCATATACATCGGTGGTGCCTACATCTACCACGTGGTACAAGTCTACCGGGAATACAGCCGTTGCCGTGGTTTGTACTTCCGGGAACATGGCGTCTTTGGAAGTTACCGCAAACACATAGGTGCCCGGGCCCACCATACGGCCGTCATCGTCGCGCCCGTCCCAACTCAAGGTATTAATCTGCTGGGATACGGAGGACGCGCCTTCTTCCGGCGTGAGCATTTTAACCGTTACGCCGGCAGAGTTCTGCACGCTGGCTACGGCTACCGCGTCACGCGATAAAATGTATTTGAACACGAACGGATCCAACCCATAAGCCGTGGGGCTGGAACCTACCGTGGAATAGCTGACCGGCTGTATGGTAATATCCACCAGCCCGCGCTCCACCGGCATGGTACCTATTGTATAGGTCGCTGTCTTGACGGCATCAAACGTAACGCCGGCCGCATTGGTGTAAGAAGCCTGGTACGGAATTTCCGCCCACAACACATATACATAGTTGCCATCCGGCAGCGGGGCGCCATAGAAAAATTGTTTATTGTCCAACGCCGGGATGGGGGTAGGCGTGCCGCTTACAGGGCACACGTCCGTATTGGTACAAGTACCATCCCACTTGGTGGTATAAGTAGCGCGGGAACCGCGTTCTTCCACGGAAGAATACAGCAAGAAGCCTGTATTGCCCTCAATGGTGGGGCCGGTGGCCGTACCCGTGGGAGAAATTTCGGTAGAAGAAAACTCCGTACCGGGCGAGTACACCTGGAAATATACTTTAGAGGCTTCCGTAGGTACATATTTAATGGTGGCATAAGCCGTGGCCTGTTTATTTAAGCCGGAAACCACCACGTCCGTCAGTTTTAACGGGTCCAAAGACAGCTGGCGGGTTACCGCGCGGGAGAAGTCAATCCCCGGCCATTCATCTTGAGATTTAGCCTGGATGGATACGATATAGTTACCAGCCGGCAGCAATTGGCCGTTGTCATCGCGCCCGTCCCAAGAGTCAAACTCAACCAACATTTTATCGGTGGACTGGCCCTTCATCCCCTCACCTAAGCGGGGCTGCCAATTCACCAACAGACGGCGCAAGTTAGCGGTATTTAAATTCCCCGGATTAGCCGTGCCGGTATAAGAACTGTCAGAAGAAGTAGACGCATCATAAATGGCTATGCGAACGTCAGAATCTTTACTTAACCGATAAGCCAACGTGTACGGCTGGGCGGAAACCGAGGTAATATCACCCACTACGGTAGGCGTGCTGCGCACGGTGTGCACGTTGGTTACGTCCACCTGTATGGGGATTTGGTTTTCACCCGGGTAAGGAATAGAAGAATCAATGGTAATTTTGTCTACGGTTATGTTATCGCCGGGCACATCACTCTGTACCGTAGCGCGGAAACCGTACTGGCCGTTCATTTTGCCAAATTCACCGCCGATTTCAAAAGAACCGTCCCAGCCGGCGCAGAAAGACATCGGGCTGCCATACTCTTTCCCGTTATTATCAAAAATCACACAGTTTGTAGCCCCAGTGGTGCCGCCATACTGAGTGGTGCAACACTTTTGTGGATTATTGTTATCACAGTTCTGTGTGGTGAAATGGAAACAAGAAGGATCTGCTGTCGCAGTACCGCATTGAGAAGGCCCGCTGGCAGCGCCCTCCGCCACACACCAACTGGTTGAGCTCTGTCCGTTACAATAATATAAAGCGGACGGACAAGTGGTACCGTTAGCAGCATCATAACAATGGTAAGAACCGCAAATATAATGTTCTGCCTGCACCGTGCCGCTGTCACCGGCGCCAGGATACATGGTTAAAGTGCGGATAGGCGGCGTATCGCTGGAACTGGCAATATTTTTGCCGTTTTCGTACTTAACAATATCAAATTTGATGGTTTGCAAAGGAAACGCAATGGAATACGTACTCATGGCCAACGGTTTGTTGGCGCAATATACCGTCATGCACAAACCCAAGCATTGGTTGGGGTAGTTATTTGCCGCCGTAGGGCTGGGATAAGGCTGGTCATATTCAATTAAGGCGGAATTTTCCCACGGATCGGCATACGTGGAGCCGTTGGAATTGTTAATATTTGTGCTTACAAAACTGCGGTTAGATGGATCCTTCTGCAAATTGCCAGAAAAGGTATTTGCATCCCACCCGCAGTATTGGTCTGTTGTATCCGTAGACCCATCTTGATAAAACACACCGGCAAATTTTACGTCTGCCTGGGCTTGGCCAAACACGGGAGAGGCCGTTAATACAAAAAACAAAGGCAAAGCCGCCCAAAAAGCCACTTTACCAAGTAAAAATTTCCACATATTTTTATTTATAATCGTGTTCATTGTGCAATTTTCCATAACCTTAAACCGGCTATTATTTAATTGAATATATCCCAAATCTGTTGCGGTGTACTGCTACATAAAATACGACGTGCCGGCCCAACGCATACAATATATTATATATAAAAATACGCGTCGTGCCTGCTCTTATAAATTTTTGCAACTTTTGGAGCTCTTGTCAACTGTTTTATACTCCCTAAATGGGGCTGGGGTTATTCTTCCGCGCCAGCCACATCGCGGTATAGCGCAAAAGAGCCGCGCCCGGCTTGTTTTACGGCGTACAAAGCTTTATCCGCTTTTTCCAATAAAGAGGATTCGTCCTTCCCGTCCATAGGGAAAACGGATATGCCTTGGCTGATGCTTAAATGCACCTCTTTCCCCTCCGTATAGCGGCTGGGAATGGTAATGGCGCGGATACGTTCCTGCAACCGTTTGGCAATGATTTTGGCTTCCTCGCCGTTCGTGCGCGGAAGCATAATAATCATTTCATCCCCGCCGAAGCGGCAAGGAAAGTCCGTCTGTCTTAAACTGGTGCGTATTACGCGCGCCACTTCTTTTAAGGCCCAGTCCCCTATTTGGTGGCCGTAGCCGTCGTTAATCTGTTTGAATAAATCAATATCCAAGATGATTAAAGACATAATTAAATCAAAACGTTTGGAACGGTACAGCTCTTCGGCAAATTTTTCATTAAAAAAGCGGCGCACGGGAAGTTTGGTCAGTTCGTCGTAATTGGACAGTTCCTGCACGCGTTCAAACAACATGGCGTTATCAATAGACAAAGCAATCTGCGTGGAAAACTGTTTTAAAGAAATAAAATCCAAATAACCGATTTTCCGGCGGGAAAGCAAATTATCAAACGTCAAAAAACCCACTTTGTTTCTCTGCACTTTAAGCGGAATGTAAATAACGCTTCTGCGGGAAGTATAAGTGTTTGGGGAATCAAACACTTCACGCAGCAGTTCCTTTTCCCCCTCTTTTAAAGCCGTTTCATCCTGCACGGTTACCTGGCCGGAAATATCCGCCCCCAAAATGGATTTTATTTTAGTGCCGTCGTAATTAGTCAAATACAGACGCACGCGGTCAAAACGGAAATACTTTTGCACCCCTTTTAAAATCAGCTCCAAACCGTCGTTTAAGCGTAAGGAAGAGGCAAAAATAGTGGCCAACTGGTTTAAAGCCGTAGAAACCGCCAGCCGCTGGTTTTTGGCCTGGTCAATTTCCGTATTGCGCAAATTGTGGGAAATTTCTTCCGCCAAGGCTTTAATCAGTTTTTCCTCTTGGGAGGTAAACACACGGTTCTTTCGGAAACGTTCCATGCGTATTACCCCTACCCGCTCTTCCATATAGGTTTTGAACGATTCCCCGCTGATAGACACCGCCGGGCGCTGCCAGCGCACCAACACATAGGCGGCGGGGTAGCTTAAATCCGTACTGATAACAAAACCTTCCCGCAGCAAGGTCTTTAAAAACATAGGCTCATTAATAACGGATATGTCTTCCTGCATATCCATACAGTATTCCTGCTTGCACATCATTTTAAGCGATAACAGGGCCCTTTCTTGCTGCCAATCAAAAAAGTACACCCGGTCCAGCTTAAACAAATTGCGCAAAGCCGGAAGGGCGCACTCCAGCAGCTCCCTTTTGTTTTGGAAGGACTGGTTTAGCTGTTTATGAAATTTATATAGGGTATAAGATTCTTTGTCAAACATATGTTACCCCTCATATAAGGAAAGCAAATAATCAATTTCTTTGGAAGCGTTATCCAGCTCCCGGTCCAAACTGGCCATGGTGAAACGTTCTTCCACTATTTGCGTAGCGCTGACGGCTAAAATTTTATTTAAAATTTCAATCACCGTACCCGTTACCGTTATGTTAGGCAGTGTTTTGGCGGACGCTAAAATACTGCCGTATGTCTGCAAACGGCGGGCGGAAGAAAAAATAAATTGTTCAAAAGAATCCTCAAACGCCGGAAAAACTTCCATCATGCCCGCGTAGCGGATTTGGTTGTCCGCCCGGGCGCACCATTTGATAAAGGCCAAGGCGTTCTCTTTTTCTTTAGACAGCACGTTAATCATTAAATTCATGCCGGACAAGTAAGAATAATATACACTCCCCGTAGTGGGCACCGGCACCGTTTTTACGCGTACGCCGCGCTTAGTGTCAAAACTGGCTACCCCTTGTTTGCGGGACATCAAAATACTTGCCTTGCCGGAAATCATGGTACCCAGGCTGCCGCGCTCACGCAGAATAGGCATATAATTTTTTAAAGCCAGGGTTACGTAGTCTTTTATACCGGCTTTAAACTGTTCCGTATGTACCAAACTTTGTTTAAAATCCGGGGTGATTAAGTCCGTCCCTCTGTCCCAAATGGCGCATAAAGCGCTGCGCACGGAAAGGGAGCCGCGCCAGTCGCTGTTTTGCATGGGGTAATACCCCGGGTTATCTTTAAAATTTTGTTTTAACGCTTCACAAATACGCAGCAGGCCCTCCCAAGTGGAGAGATCTTCTTCCGGGTTGGAGGAAACAAGTTTTAAATGGTCCCCGCGGTAATGCAGGGCGCTCATGTCGAACCACCAAGGATAAGAATAAATATCTTTGGTACCCGGCAAATAACAATGCGGCTTAAGCGGAAACAAGGCATTATTTAAGGATAGCCCCGGGTCCAGCTTGGAAAGATTTTCCGCCACGCCGGCGCGGGTTAACAAAGCCGTCCAATAATGCGGAATTTGGATTACATCCGGTATTTCCTCTTCAGGGGTGGGGTTTTTAATAGTAAAAATTTTACGCCACAATATATTGCGCGTAAAAACGCGCACGGTAATATCCACGCCCGGGTATTCTTTTTGAAACAAAGCGCTTAAACGGGCATAATCTTCTTTGGTACGGGAGCCGGAATCCGGCATGACCCAAATAATCATAAATTATCTCCAGGTGCGCACTTTCATGTTGGGATTAATATTTATATTCCACTCAGGCTCTTTGCCGGCGGACTGTGCGCGCTCCAACTTTTTATAGGCGGCAAGGGCTATCATGGCGGCATTGTCCGACGATAATTTCCGTTCCACAAACCGCACCGTTAAACCGGCTTCTTTGCCCTTTTCTTCCATTATCTGTCTAAGCAGCGTATTGCCCGCCACGCCGCCGCCTACCGCAATTTGTTTTACTTTATATTTTAGCGCAGCTTTAATGGTTTTGGTAACTAAAGTTTCCACCACCGCCGTTTCAAACGAGGCGCACACATCCGGCACGCTTACGTTTTTATGGTCCCGCAGATAATAGCTGACGGCGGTTTTTATCCCGCTGAAAGAAAAATCCCACGTGCCGGGCAGCAGCGGACGCGGAAAATGCACCGCGTCTTTATTACCCGCCAATGCCTGTTTGGAAACTTGCGGCCCGCCCGGATAGGGCAGCCCTAACAGTTTGGCCACTTTATCAAACGCTTCACCGGCGGCATCATCGCGCGTGCGGCCAAGCTCTTTATATACACCGTAATCTTTTACATATAAAAGTTCCGTATTCCCGCCGGACACCACCAACGCCACCAACGGAAACTCCAGCGGGCGGCAAACGCGGTTTTCCTCAAATTCACAAGCAAACAGGTGCCCTTCCAAATGGTTTACCCCAATCAGCGGCACTCCTTTAAACGCGGCCAGCGTTTCCGCCGCCACACGCCCCACCATCAGCCCGCCGGGCAGCCCCGGCCCGCTGGCAAAGGCCACGCAGTCTATTTTATAATTTCCCAACGCCGTTTCTATAACGGCCGCTATTTTGGCCGCGTGCGCCCGGCTAGCCAGCTCCGGTACGACGCCGTGGTATTTTTTATGCTCGTCAATTTGGGAATACACCACGTTGGACAACAACTCCTTTCCCCCGCGCAATACGGCGGCGGAGGTTTCGTCACACGTGGATTCTATACCTAAAATAGTAAAATCGTCTTTCATCTCAAGCCTGTTTATTTGCTTTTATTTCCGGCGGATTTTTCTTTATTTTGTTTTTCGTCCTTTTGTTTTTGTGCGGGAGCGGTATCCCCTGTTTTTTCTGTCTCTTTTTTTATTTTGGCTGTTTTACCGGAGGAGGATTTTGCCGCTTCCTTTTTTTCTTTAGCGGCCTGGGCCTCTTGCTTGGCCTGCTCCAAGGTAAGATCCCCTTTTAAATAAGCTACGGCTTTATCCAGCACCGGGTCTTTTTCCGTAAATTCCGGCATAACCGGTTTTTTACCGGGGGTATATATTACGTTATTATACTGCATAAACACTTTTATTTCTTCTTCCGGGTCCACCACCACTTCAATATCCGGGAAAATGCCGCCTTCGTTTTCTTTGGATTTATCCCGGTAATCCCGTTGGATGAGCCGCCCGGACGGCGTATAATATTTGGCAATAGTCAAACGCAAACCCGCCCCGCCGGAAAGCGGCAACACCTGCTGTACGCTGGCTTTTCCAAAAGTGCGCTGGCCCGCGACAACGGCGCGTTTATTATCCTGCAAAGCGCCGGATACGATTTCACTGGCGCTGGCCGAACCTTGGTTTACCAACACCACCATGGGTATGTTCGCATATGGGGCTTTCTTATCTGTTTTAAATTCTTGGTAGAACTCCTGCTTGCGGCCTTTGGTGTACACAATCATTTGTTCTTGCCCCATGAACAGTTTGGCCATATCCACCGCCCCGTTTAATAAACCGCCGGGGTTAAAGCGCAAATCCAACACCAAAGACTTCATGCCCTGTTTTTGCAAATCTTTCAGGGCTTCGTTCAGCGCTTCCATGGTGTGGCCGGAAAAATCCACTACATATATATAGCCAATATGGTCCGGCAGCATACGGTGGTAAACCACTTCCGGCACGATTTTTTGGCGTTTTAAGGTAACGTCCAGCTTAGTGGTATATTCGCCGGTTTTGGAGTCTTTGCGGTAAATGGTAAGTTTTACTTTAGTGCCCACTTCGCCGCGCATTAAATCCACGGCTTCGTCCAGACGCATATCGGAAATATCTTTGTCATCTACAAACAAGATACGGTCCCCCGGCATGATACCCGCCTTAAAAGCGGGGGTGCCCGGCATGGGGCTTGAAACCGTTACATATCCGTCCACCATGTGCAGGCGGATGCCTACCCCGCCGAAATCGCCCCGGGTATCGTTCTTTAACGCTTTGTAATCTTTGGGTTCTAAATATTGGGAAAAGTCGTCCAACTCGCCAATCACCCCTTTTATGGCCCCGGTAATCAGCTTATCCGTATCCGTATTTTCCACATAATTTTCTTTGACGTATTCCAACACGTCCACAAACGTGCGTATTTTACGCAAACCGCCGTCCGCCGCCGCATAAGCGTACGGGAAAAGCGTCCCTATAAAAAATAATGTTGCGGCGGCTATCGCCCACGCGCTGACTTTTTTATTTCTCATAAATACCTCATTAAATTTATTTTAACCATTTTAAAGGATCCACTGCTTCCGTACCTTGGCGGATTTCAAAATATACCGCATAGCGGCCCGTGCCGGAAGAGGTTTGCGTATCCGGCCCGGCCGTGCCCAATACCCCTTGGCGAGGCAGTTTGTCCCCCACGGATACCTGTATCTCCAGCAAAAACCCGTAAATAGAGAAGAAACCTTTTCCATGGTCTAAAATGACCACATTCCCATAAGAACGGAACGGCCCGGCATAAATGACGCTGCCGCTTTCCGCCGCGCGGACGGACTGGCCGCGCGCGGCCGCTACTTTAATCCCTTCGCGGAAAATCCATGTATTCAAATCCGCCCGGTATTCTTTGCCAAATTTACTTAATACTTTCCCCTCCACCGGCCACGGCAGAGAATTGGGAGGAACGTCTATCGTGGGTCCGCCGGAAGCCGCTTTTTTGGCTCCTCCGGTTTTTTGCTGGGAGGCGGTTTCCTTGGCGGCTTTCTCTTTGCGGGAACGTTCAAACTGGGCAAGCAAATCATTCAGTTCTTCGGCGGAACGGTTCAGTTCGTTAATTTCTTTGCGCACTTCTTCCACTTTGCGTTTGGTAACGTCCAGCGCGGTTTTTTTCTTGCGGAAATTGGTGGAAATGACTTCGCGCTCCTCTTCCAGTTTGGAACTGCGCGCTTGGAGCTGCTTGTTTTTTTGCTCATAGGTGGAAATCTTTTTGCCGGTTTGTTTTTGTTCTTCCGTCATGGCGGTGGTAAAAGCGGCTTTGTGGGTGATCATGCGGTCCACAAAAATTTCCTCTTCCAGGCTGTACCCTTCCGGGCATTCGTAACAACGGGGGGTAAAATAGTATTCGTCCAGTTCATCCAATACGGCACGCTGCCACATGGGCATGCTTTTTTCTAAAACGGCCAGCTTGTCCGCGGTGGAAAGAAGCGTTTGTTCTATATAGGAAATATCCGCCTCCACCTGGTTTTTTTTGCGTTCGGCCTCGCGGCGTTTTTTATCTAAATCGGAAATTTCCCGCGCGATTTTTTGTTCCTCCGCACGGTATTTTTTTAACTCGTTCTCTTTTTGGGCGGCCTGGCTTTTTAAACGCTCAAGCTCCTTGCGCTTGTCCTCCGCTTCATTGGAAAACAAGCAAGGCGCCCAAAGTAAAAAGATAAAAAGAGTTAGAATTTTTGCCATTTAGTCAACGTCCAGCCTAATAAACCGCATAAAATAAATAAAGCGACTTGTCTACCCACGGACGTAAACGCGTTTAACGCGGGCAGCAAATACCCCGACGGATACACCAACGCCGCTATAAACACCAAAGACGCCCCCGCCGCCAGCAACCCGGAAAATACCCCCGCCCCCATATGACGCGAAACGGAAGGATACGCTTCCACCAAAAACATAAAAAACACCAACAGTAAAAGCGAAAACACCATAGCCATATTCACAATACGCAGGCAAAGCCCCACCAAAAAAATAGTGCGCGCGTGCTGTGGGCTGTACTTGGGGGACAAGCCTTGGTATTCCGCCGCCAAGTTATCCACAAACGGACCGATATTGTTAACGGCTTTGTAGTTTAGCCTCAGCTCAAAATAGGCCGGCATTTTATTTCTGCCCATTAGTAAAAGCGCTTCTGTAAGCTGGGGATTCTTTTTTTGCAAAGCGGCCAACGCATCCGCCGGGGAGAATAATTTTACTTCCAAAATATCTTCCTTAGCGCTTAGGCTTTCCCCTATTTGGGTCAGGTCTTCGGTTTTTACTTCCGGGTCCACCGTTAAAATAACCTTAAACTCGCCGTCCAAGCGGGTAAAATAATCCTTTAGCTGCAACTGCGTAAAGCTGACAATCTGCAACAGCACCGCCACCGCAAAGGTAAGCGTAAACACCCGGCGGTACAAACGGAAAACGTGTTTGGATTTGCGTCTTTGGGGCTCTAAAAAATCATCCATAGATTAGTCCTCATCTTCTTCGGAGGGGAGCTGCGTCCACCCTAAGGCCCGGCTCATTTTGTCTTTCAGCTGGGTATTGTGATATACGCCGGTAAACCCGTCATACCCGCCGTACGCCACTCCTATCAACATACCGGAAGTGTGGGCCCCCGTATTCCAGCTAAGCCCTTTTGCCTGGTTAATACGCTGTTTGACGGCCTCGTAATCCGTAGGGTCTTGTAAAGAAGACAAATCTATATGATACCCTAAGGCTTTGTCCATCATAGCCTGCATGGCGGCCGGGGTTTGTTTTTCTTTAGGAAGCTTTTTAAAATCTTCATTCACGTAAAACAACACACGGTTTTGTTTGGCTAAATTATCAAATTCTTTATAATCAATATAATCCGTATTTCCGCCGTAAAGCATTTCCCCTTGGGCGTTCTTATGCTTTACTTGGTCTTCATCCAAATGGCGGTAGGAAAACGCGGGAACGCCGGTTTCGTGATCCGCGTTTAAGTAAATAAGGGTGTCTTCGTTCTTATCGGCAAACGCGGTTAAAACAGGAAGGGTTTCATCCAACCCCAGCATTTCATAATAAGAAGCGCCGCCGTCGTTTTCATGCAAGGCCCAATCAATTTTACCGGCTTCCACCATTAACACAAAGCCTTTTTCATTTTGGGAAAGAACACGCAGCGCGGCTTGGGCCATGTCTTTTAACGTGGGCACGTTGGGGTTTAAATCTTTTTCTATATAAAAAGGCATGGCCTCATCGGCAAATAAACCTAACAGTTTTTTCCCTTTGGCGCTAGCCAGCTGTTTTTTATTTTTAACAATGGTGTAGCCTTTCTTTTTGGCTTCTTTTAATAACTTTTTATTTTCCCCCTTGGAAAAATACTTAAGCCCGCCGCCCAAAATAACGTCCGCGCCGGAGTCTATCATCTGCCGCGCGATATCATACTTTTGTTTGCGGCTGCGCACGTGGGATAAAAAGCCGGCGGGGGTGGCGTCCGTTACATACGCGTCGGAAATAACGCCTACGGACAAACCGCGCGCCTGCGCCTCTTCCATAATATTTTTTACGTCTAGGCCGGAATAATCCTGCCCGATGTAATCCGGCAAGGAAAACTGCCCCGTGGACATTTGCGTGGCGGAGCCGGCCGAGTCCGTAACAATGCTTACGTGCGTGTTGTTAAAATACAAACCCACGTCTGAGGCGTTGATAAATTTTTCCAAATAGGATTGTTTATCCGGGTAAGCCGGGTTATGGCTGTTGCGTATGGCCTCCATAAAAAAACCCATGGCGGACGGACCCATCCCGTCCCCGATTACCCATATCAAATTCTTGGCTGTTTTAGCCTGTGCGCTAAAAGCAAAAACACAAACAAATAAAACTAATACCCATTTTTTCATAGAAGAATTTCTCCTAATTTACTGTTCTTTTATACAAATCTATGTATTCCTGGGCGGATTTGTCCCAAGAATTATCGGCCATCATGGCGTTTTTAACCAGTTTGGTCCAAGCCGGTTTGTCCGCATATACCTGCAAAGCGGTTTCCAAGGTGGAAACGATGCCGTTCTCGCTCAAGGTGTTAATAAAAAACCCGGTAGCGTTGGAAGCGGGAAATCCGGTTACCGTGTCGGCCAAACCGCCTACTTGCGTAACCATGGGCAGCGTGCCGTATTTCATGGCAATCATCTGGCTTAAGCCGCACGGCTCAAAACGAGACGGCATTAAAAATAAATCCGCCCCGGCATAAATTTTATGGGCCAGTTCCTCATCCAGCTTTCCCCGGTAAGCCACACTGGTTGGATTATTGCGCGCCAAAGCTTGATAGGCTTTTTCCAAACGGGGGTCCCCCGCGCCCAGTACGGTAAACAATACGCGGCCTTTGTAGCGTTCTATCACGTTTACCACCGTGTCCAACCCTTTTTGATAATCCAAACGCGATACGATACCCACTACCGGTTTATCCGGGTTTTGCTCTAAACCGCACTCCTGCAATAAAAGCATTTTGCAGGCGGTTTTCCCACGCGGAAAATCAAAACAATCGTACCCTACGGGCAAGATAGGGTCGGTTTCCGGATCCCAAATTTCGGTATCAATGCCGTTTACAATACCGCAAAAGTGATTGCTGCGGTGACGCAGAACGCCTTCCAGCCCAAAACCCTTAGAAGGATCATTTTGCACTTCTTTGGCATAGGTCGGGCTGACGGTGTTAATGTTATCGGCAAACACCAACCCGCTTTTTAAAAAGCTCATGCCGCCGTAATATTCAAATTTTTCAGGGGTATAATCCACCGGGTGGAAACCCGCTTTCTCATACGTGGAATACGGATAATGCCCTTGGTAAGCAATATTATGAATGGTAAATAAACTGCGGGTGCGGGTGTAAAAAGCGTCCAGTTTATATACCGTTTTTAAATAGGCCGGGATAAGGCCGGTTTGCCAGTCATGGCAATGGATAATATCCGGGCGGAAACCCACAAATTTGCAGCCTTCCAACACGGCGCGGCAGAACAGAATAAAACGTTCGTCATTATCCGGATATTCCCCGTTTTTGGTTCTGTACAGCTCGGGACGGTCAAAATATTTGCGGTTTCCGATAAAAAACACAATAACGGAACCCCAGTTAATATAAGACAAAGTAACTTGTTCTATACGGTCCCCTATCGGGATTAAATACACCCCGGGCACCACTTTTAAAGAAGACACGCGCGTAATATTGCGGTAATGGGGCAGAAATAAAATAACTTTATTGCCTTTGCGCATACCCAGCTGCTGGCTTAGCGCGCCCACCACATCTGCCAATCCTCCCGTTTTGCAAAACGGGAACGCCTCGCTGGCGGCCATAACAATATTCATAACTTAGTTATCCTCCTCTGCGTCGCCGGGAACGGCGGCTTGTTCTTTCTGCCGGTTTTCTATTTCTAAAGCCTGTTCTGTAAGCTGTTGTTCCAATTCTTTTTGGCTAAGCGTTTCCTGCGCCGGGGCGTCCACCGGCAAAGCGGCCTGCTCTTGCACCGGGGCCTGCTGCGGTAAATCAGACGGCATTTGCGGAGCCGCTTCTTCCTGCTCGGCGGCAGGCGCTTCCATGCCGGGCAGCCCGGCTTGGTTTACGTCCGTCTTGTTATAAGAGGCGCGGGTAAAGAAAGGGTCCGCCCCGCCGTCCAACACTTCCAACTTTTCGGCATCGTCCAAATCTTCCAAGGGGATAACAGCCGGCTCACCCAACGGGGGAAGCGCTTCCTCAAAAGGCAAATCCGCCTGTTTTTCATGCAAAGACTTGGCGGCAAAAACTTGCAGGTCCGGCAGTTCAGACACTTTGTTTAAGCCAAACATTCTTAAAAATTCATCTGTGGTTCCATATACCATCGGGCGGCCCACGGTGTCCTTTTTACCCACCACGCGTACCAAACCGCGTTCCAGCAGGCGTTCCAGCGGGCCGGCCACGTCCACCCCGCGTATGGCTTCCATTTCCGCGCGGGTAATGGGCTGCTTATAGGCGATAATGGCCAGCGTTTCCAACGCCGCGTTGGAAAGTTTGGTGGTCATTTTTTCATTATACAGCTTGCGCACCCAGCGCCCATATTCCGGCTTGGTTGCCATTTGATAGCCGCCGGCCGCCTCCACGATTTGCACGGCGCGGCCTTGTTGGGCGTATTCCTGGGTAAGTTCTTTAATAATATCAAGCACTTGGGCCGTGGAGAGCGTTTCCACCACGTCCGCCAGGCGGGACGCTTTTACCGGCCTGTCCGTAATAAACAAAAGGGTTTCTATAATTTTTTTTGCGTCCTCAGTAGTTTCCACCAACTGGGTCTGGTTTTGGCTTTCCTGCGTTTGCATAATTAAGCAGCCTCCCCGTGCATAAGGGTTTTAAAATCTTTGTCTTTATTTTCCGGATTTAAATAAATGCGTATATCACCGCCGCGTGCGTCTTGGCGGGCCAATAATTTTTTAATTTTCATCAGTTCCAATACCGCCATGAAACAAGTGATAATGCCCCGCTTTTTGGTTTCACCCACAAAAATGTCATCCAGCAGTATCCACTCCCGGCGGGTAAGCAGGGAAATGACCTTCTCCATTTTGCTTTCAATAGGAAACTCCTCTATCTTCAGCATTTCCACCCGTTTGCGCTCGTCCAAACGGTCAAAAGCGCGTTTTACGGCGGCAAGCAAATCAAACATTTGCAAGTTGATTATTTTTTCACCATCGTCAAAAATAGGGGCGGAACGGTAAAACCGGTCTTTTAATTCCTCATGTTTTTGTTCCAAAAACTTGCTGGCTTCTTTATACTTTTGGTATTCCACCAGCTTGGCGATTAATTCTTTGGCCGGGTTGGGGCCTTCGTCCTCCGTAGTGGGGGCCTGGCTGGGAAGCAACGTTTTGGCTTTGATTTGCATCAGCGTGCTGGCCATAACCAAAAACTCGCCCGCCACTTCTAAATTAAGCTCCTTCATTACGTTTAAATAATCCAAATATTGTTTGGTTATTTCCGCAATGTTTACGTCGCACACGTCCAAATTGTCTTTTTTGATGAGATGCAAAAGCAGGTCCATCGGGCCTTCAAAGACATTAATGTGTACGTTGATAGGAGCCGGGTTTATCATTTTATAATCCGCATGGCTTTTTTAGCCGCCAACAATACCGGCGCGGCAGAGGCGCGGGCGGCTTCTTTCCCCTGGGCCACAATTTGGGCCAGCTGGGCTTTGTCCGCCTCAAAAATTTTACGCCGCTCGTTAAAAGCCGAAAGTTCCGGCTCCATTAACGCGAACAATTCTTTCTTGCATGCCACGCAGCCCAAGGCGCCCTCTTTGCACTGCGCACAGCGCGTTTGGTGGTTGGGATTGTATATTTTATGAAAAGCGTATACCACGCACCCGTCCGGGTTGGCGGGATCATTGGCTTTTTTCTTATTCGGGTCCGTATACATAGACATTACTTTTTTGCGTACGCTGTCTACGTCTTCCCCCAGTTCAATGGTGTTGTGATAAGATTTGGACATTTTATGCCCGTCCAGCCCCGGCACTTTAGCCACCGAGGTAAACAACGGCTTGGGCTCCACAAAAACTTCTTCCCCGTAAATGTCTTTAAAGCGGCGGGCGATATCGCGCGCTATTTCCAAATGGGCGGTTTGGTCCTGCCCTACGGGCACAAATTCCGCGCGGTGTATCAAAATATCCACCGCCATCAACACCGGGTAGCCTAAAAAGCCAAAGGAGGATATATCCTCGTCCGTAAGCCCCTTTACGCGTTCCGCCAGCGGGGTGTTTTCGTCCCCGGCCAACTGCCCGGCGTATTTACGCGCCAACAGTTCCTGTATTTGGTCTTTATAGGTGGGGTTTCTTAGCAGCCAACCCAAGGGGGTAATCATCCCTAGTAGGGTGTTTAATTCGCTTACTTCCGGCACGTCAGACTGGATAAAAATAGTGGCTTGTTTGGGGTCTAAGCCGGCGGTCAGCCAGTCTATCAGCATGTCTTCGCCGTTGTGGGCCAAACTTTGGGTATGGTCATAGGCGGTGGTAAGGGCGTGCAAGTCCGCCACGAAGAAAAAACAGCGATAATCTTTTTGCAACGCCACCCAGTTTTTTAACGCCCCATGATAATTGCCTAAATGGAGCCGGCCTGTAGGCCTCATACCGGAAACAACGATTTTATTGTTTGTCATAACACCAAACACCTCTATAAAGCTAAGAACTTATTAAATAAATTTAAAATAAAATAAGTGGGCGGAAGCAAGAAATACTTTACCCCTCCCGTCAAAATTAAAGCCAGCACAATATACATACCGTAGCGCCCAAAAAACAGTTGGTAACGCATGGAGGCGCGCGGCGGAAGCAAGGCCGTTACAATATTGCCCCCGTCCAACGGCGGGATAGGTATTAAATTAAATACGGCCAGCAACACATTAATCATCACCCCGTATTGCAAAAACACAAAAGCCTGTTCCACCCCGGCCTTTGGCGTTTGCCCACTCCACAGAACTAAAATCTTCATCACGATTACCAGCGCCAAAGCCAACAACAAATTAACAGCCGGCCCGGCGGCGGCTACTTTACCCATATCCCGTTTAGGCGAAGGCAGACGCAGCGGATTAACCGGCACCGGCTTGGCCCAGCCAAAAAGCGGCATGCTAAAAATGTAACAAAACAAAGGTACGGCCAGCGTGCCTATTATATCCACATGGGCAATGGGGTTTAAAGTAAGGCGGCCGCTAAGATAGGCGGTGTCGTCCCCCATGCGGTATGCCACTAAGCCGTGGGCAAACTCATGCAGAACAATGGAAAAGAATAAAATGGGTATATATAAAATGATTTCCATATATAGGTAATTCTACTAATTTATACCCCCTCTTGCACGGCTGTTTTGGCAACAAAAGCCTTTTGGCGGGATTAAAAGAAGGCTCTTGTTAATGCGCGGTTTCAACTAAAGCAAAAAAACACTTGACTTCGTTTAAAAAACTAAATATATTTACTAAATATTCGCAGTGGGACAAGGGGGCATGCCAAAGTATGCCGCTAAAAACGTTACCAGAAATTCATAGCCTATTAAAGCCTGTTACCCATTACAGCCAGGCCCTTAGCCAGCCGGGCATATATGCGCTTTGGTGTCAGGAAGGGGAAAGCAAGCGTTTGCTGTCCGTACGACCCAGTGACGATATACGCCGCAGTTTAGAAATTCATGCTTCCTTGCAAACCTTGCGCATACACAGTGGAAACAGAATTACATTTTCAGTAGGATATATGCCCCGCTCTTCCGCCATTGAAAGAGAAACGCTGGCCCGTTTTTTATCCCGCCATTTATCAGACGAAACAGAATAATTTGACCCCATACCAAAAAGCCATAAACCAAAACGGTTTATGGCTTTTTTATTAAAGCAAACGGTAAAGGGCGTTATTTTTTGGGCAATTTTTCGGCTTTATCCAGCGCTTCCTGCGCGCTGGACACTTCCCCCCGCCACTGCAGAGAACAGCAATATTCCAAGGCCGAAGAGATGTTACTGCCGCAAAAACCGCGGTTCTTTAAATCATTTCCTCTCACAAAACAACTTTCCAACGCAAACGGGGGCAACTGCGGGTAAAGAATGCGCAAAACGTTTTTTTGCAGCGGCGTAAGCGCAGACAACGGAGCCCGCTGCGCTTCAAACACTTCCAGTAAGGTTTGCAATTGCTGCGTTAACTCTTTAGGTAAACGAAGGGATTTTAAAAACGCCGCACCGCTCTTATCCATGGAACATACCAAAACCCCTAAACGTTCCGGCATGGTTTTGGCTTTCAGCAGTTTGTCCGTCCAAGCCAGGCCGGGGTAAATAAAGTCCAGCAAACCGTATTGTTTAAGCAAGGCAAAAATAGGCTGAGGCTTATGCTCTTCTAAAATTTTAATAAACTCCCGGCTTACTCTTTCCCGGGTAAGCAAAAGCGGGTACTGTTGGCTAACGGCTTCTTTAAATAATTTCTTAGTTTTGGGAGCCAACTCCCACCCAAAACGCCCCGCAAAACGAAGCGCGCGGAAAAGGCGGGTGGGGTCATCCAAAAAACTTTTGTCATGCAAAACGCGCACCAAACCGGCGTCTATATCCTGCCTAGCGGAAAAAGGGTCAAAAGAAGAGGCAAAATCCTGTGGCCAAATACTAACAGCCCAGGCGTTAACGGTAAAATCCCGGCGGAATAAATCGTCCTTAATAACAGAAGGCTCCACCACCGGCAGAGCGGCCGGGCGAGGATAAATTTCTTTGCGCGCACGCACCAAATCCAGCTTTAATCCGCTTTCCAGTTCTACCCGATAGGTGCCGAATTGGGTAAATTTATGTTTAGTTCCACCCCAGCGGCGCAGGCATAAATTGGCAAGCGGCTCCACATTGCCCTCAAAAGTAATGTCTATATCCAAGGTTTCTTTTTTTAAATAAAAATCCCGCACGGCGCCGCCCACCAGCCACGCCTTTGTGCCCAATTTTTGGGCATAAGCGCCAATGGCAAGCAACACCTCTTTGTGCTTTCTGGGAATAGACACTGTATCTTTACTCATGCTAAAACAGGCAGGGAAGCTCCCTCCTGGCTCATTTGGTCTAAAAAGTTTTGCAACAACAGGCTTTGCAGGCCTTGTTTGATTACTTTATGGGCGGCCAAAGCATAACCGTTGGCGCTTTCTTCCATAGGGGCCGGTACATATAACGGAAAGCGTTTTTCCCGCGCGTAACCGGGTTTTAGGCGCACAATACTGCAACCCGCCGCCGCGGCCGCGGCAGCCACCACTTCCGATTCAAAAAGCGTTTTTTCTTCTTGCTCCAGCACTTGTTTTAAACCGTCCAAGCCAAAGACGTAAAACGGCGGATAATCCAAATGCATGGTTTTGGAAAGAGCCTGCTTAATGGTTTGGTAATCTTCTTTCATCTTGGCGGCCAAGGCGGCTTCTTTGTCTTTATCCGTATGGGGAAAGACAAAAATCATCAGCTCGTTGGGAGCGTCCAAATAAATTAAATTTCCGTCATGATGAAAAAAAGTCTTGCATTCCGGGCAGCAAACTAAATTCAGCTCCCCTCCCAGGGCCGCCGTTTTTAAATCAGGGTCTTGGTCCGCCCGGACAAGGGACCAATACTCCACGTCAAATTCTTCACAATGGTTGGGGCATTTGGCGCGCCCCTCTGCCTTAATAGATTTCATATTTATACTTTATAGCAAAAATAAACACGCTTTGTAATAAAAAATGTTTACTTTCAAAATGATAGAATAGAAATATTATGACTCATGCTTCCCAACGAACTCAAAAAGCCAATGCGGTAACCATACAAGGATTAATTATTAATACCGTGCTGTGCGCATTCAAATTTTTAGCCGGCATAGTGGGCTGCAGCGCCGCCATGGTGGCGGACGCGGTGCACTCGCTATCAGACTCACTGACAGACATTGTTGCGCTGGCCAGCGTGCGCCTTTCGGGCCGCCCGGCCGATAAAGACCACGCCTACGGGCACGGCCGTTTTGAAACCTTGGCCACCCTGCTTATCGCCTTGGCATTAGGCGCCGTAGGGGCCAAGATTTTATATAACGGGCTATTATCCATACTGAGCTTAACGGAAGGGGTGTCCATCGCCCGTCCGCACGCCATCGCGCTCATTATGGCGGGGATTTCCATTATTGTAAAGGAGTGGCTGTACCGCTGCACCCTGCGCGCGGCCAAACTAACGGACAGCCGCCTGTTGGAAGCCAATGCCTGGCACCACCGTTCGGACGCGATGTCCTCCATCGGTACGCTGTTAGGTATTTCCGGCGCTTATTTTTTAGGCAATAAATGGACGGTGCTGGACCCGCTGGCCGCCATTGTGGTAAGCTTTTTTATTTTTCAGGCCGCCTGGCAGATTTTTAAAGACGCCGTCAGCGAATTATTAGAACAAAGTCTGGGAGAACAAGCGGAAAAAGAAATTGCCCTGCTCTGCAAAAATATTCCCGGCGTGCAAGGGGCACATGATATTAAAACACGCAAAATAGGCAGCCGCTGCGCCATTGAAATGCATGTGTACCTGGCGGACGAGCTGACCCTGGCCCAAGCCCACGCCATTACCGAACAAATGGAAAAGCCGCTTTTAAAACGTTTCGGCCCGGAAACCTTTGTAACCATTCACCCGGAACCGGTTTCTTTAAAACGAAATTCAACCAAACCAATATAATAAAAGACCCGGCTTGAGACCGGGGGTCTTTTATTGCTTTCCCGAACAACGCATTTGGCCCCGTTTTTCCCCATACACGCTTTTATTTAGACAAGAGCCTCTTGCAACCCTTGGCTTTGTTTAATGGCTTGTTTCCCCTCTAAAAAATTATTTAAGAAAATAAGATTTTTTGCGGTAAAAAGAGCCTTTCCCCCAGTAACGCCCGGCAGGCTTTTATATAAATGAAACTCCCCGGGCTTACGCCCGGGGTTTCTTTCTATACGAACAATTTCATTGTTCGCCCCAAATCTTCTTTTCCCTGCATATCTATATATTTTCGTATTTGTTCTTCGTTTATCCCTACCGTGGATACAAAGTATC
>NZ_CASEZB010000023.1:0-101791 GCF_949292495.1 Candidatus Avelusimicrobium aviculae | reverse complement strand
TTGGTCATAGCAATGACCTCCTTTTGTTAAATTGCCTGCGGACACAGGCAATTTATTATACAAAAGGAGTTTTTTTATCTTCCTTACCGGTGAAACCTTTACCGAACCCCCAGCCTAGCTGGGGGTTTTCACAACATACAAGACCCCGCTTATACAAGCGGGGTTTTTTATTATCCTGTCTAGTATACTCCCTTGCTTTGGCCAAGGTCATGGTATATTCCCTGCATAGGAAAAGGCCTATAAAAGCCCAAACAAGCTGTTTTTATTTCAACCCGTACAAAGAATCCCGCGCATATAAAATATAAAAATAAATAAAGGACAAATTTTCATCTACAAACATTTATCTAATTATTTCCCGCCGTTTATTTGACATCCATTGGGCAAAAACGAACACAAACGTTTCTTTGCGGAAAAGGCCCGGTCATAACAAGAGTTTTACAAAAACAAAACCCGCCTTTTGGGCGGGTATAAAAACAAACGAAGCGGGAATTATTCTTCCGCCGGTTCGGTTTCCAAATCCTCCGCCGGCTCTATATGAAAGGAAGCCAATAGCATATCCACCAAGCGTATATCACTGGGGTATTGAACCAGTTCCCTGGCTTTAGCTAAAGATACCCAGCGGATAGAAATAATTTCAGAAGCGTCATGCTTGCCAATGCGGCCCAGCTTTTTCATTAAATACCACTGGACCATCTTTTTGACGTAGTTTCCCTGAAACGTAAACGCATATTTTACCCGAATCATCGGCCGGACGATGACCGCCTTATAACCGGTTTCTTCCAGCACTTCGCGCAGGGCGGCCTGCCGGGGGGTTTCACCCGGCTCAATATGGCCTTTGGGAAAAGTCCAAATCTTTTTCCCTTTCATATTCTTGACTTGGACCAGCAACACTTTCCGCCCGTCCAAAATCACGCCGCCGCACGAAAATTCGGATACGATCATAACCCCTTCTCAAAATTATACGCTACGTTTAAGGCCGCCTCTTCTTTTAAGATGGGAGCATAAAACTGCACGCCTATGGGCAGGCCTTGTTCGTCCTTGCCGCACGGCACGCTGATGCCGCCCAAACCGCCGATATTGCCTTGGCAGGTATATAAGTCCGCTAGATACAGGGCAAGCGGGTTTTCTTCATGCGCGCCCAGTTTAAAAGCCGTGGTGGGAGAAGTAGGCGTTAAAATAACGTCCACTTTCTCAAACGCTTTTTTGAAATCTTCCCGTATCAGTTCCCGCACTTTCATGGCTTTTAAAAAGCATTCTTCGTACCTTTCTGAAGTTAACGCATAGGTACCGATAATGATGCGTTTTTTAACTTCCAGCCCAAACGGCGCGCGGGAAAGCTCGTAATAATCATTTAATCCTTTGGCGTTTTTAGCCGCGTAACCGTAGCGAATGCCGTCATAACGACCCAGGTTGGAGGAAGCCTCCGCGCTGGTGATAATGTAGTAACACGGGGCGGAATATTTGGCGTACGGCACGTCCACCTCCACCAGTTCCGCGCCCTTGGCTTGCAGGATCTTGGCGGCCGCTTCAATTTTTTCTTTGATAACCGGGTTTAAGCCGTCCAAAAAGCCTTTGGGCATACCCACGCGTACGCCTTTTAAACCGTCAGTAAACAATTTTTCATATTCCGGGACGGGCGCGTCTAACGAAGTGGAATCATTAGGGTCTTTGCCGCTAAGCACTTCCAGCACTTTGGCGCAGTCCTCCACGGTGTGGGTAAGCACGCCCACCTGGTCCGCGCTGGAGGCAAAAGCAATTATCCCGTAGCGGGAAATACGCCCGTAGCCGGGCTTCATGCCCACTACGCCGCAAAAACCGGCCGGCTGGCGGACCGAACCGCCCGTATCCGTACCCAAAGCAACCGGCACCATGCCGCTGGCTACCGCCGCCGCACTGCCGCCGGAGCTTCCGCCCGGGACGCGCTCCAAATCCATCGGGTTGCGCACCGGGCCGTAAACGGAAGTTTGGTTGCTGCTGCCCATGGCAAATTCATCCATATTCGCGCGGCCTATAATCACCGCGTCCGCCGCCAACAGTTTTTCCACCACGATAGAGTTATACGGGGCGACGTAATTTTCCAGCATTTTGGAACAGCAGGTGGCTTTATGGCCTTTGTATAAAATGTTGTCTTTAATCGCTACCGGTACACCGGCCAGCGGGCCCAGTTTTTCCCCACGGGCTTTTTTGGCGTCCACCGCTTGGGCTTGCTTTAGGGCGTCATCTTCCCATACTTCCACAAAGGCGTTGATTTGGGGGTTTAACTCTTTAATTTTATCCAAGCAGGCGCGGGTTACGTCTTCAGCCGTGCGCTTGCCGGAAAGAATATCATTTAAAATTTCAGAAACTGTCATCATATTAAAGCACCTTTTTTACTTTGGCACAGTCGTCTTGTTCTTCATTAAAAGCGGAAATAAGCGTGCGGGCCAGGGCCGGGTCCTGCTTAGGCTCATCATGGCGCATATGCGCGCTGTGGGCGGTTTGCGTAAGTTCCACCCCGTCCGTATTTACGGCTTTTAATTCGTCCACCCATTTAAACAGGGCTTCCAGCTGTTCTTTATAAATATCGGCTTCTTGGCCGGTTACCTGCATTTTGGCCAATTTGCCGGAAAGTTCTACGTCTTTTTTGGTTATTTCCATAGTTTTGTGCACTCCTAGAAAGTATATTTTATATAATAATGGGGCCGCTTGGCTAGGTACGCGCGCTGCGCGCGCACACGGCGGCAAGGGGGTATTATGACACAAGAAGAAAATATTTGCCACACCTGCAAGAATGATCCGGCCCAACGGGACGATTGCCGCTGCACGCGCGACGGCAAAAACTGCATCAACACGCATTTTACACTGGCCCTGGTGGCGGTGATTTTTTCCTGCGCCGGGGGATTTTTTTCCATCGCTATTGCGCTGGCGGCTTTAATACTGTCTTTACGCGCGCAGGACTTGATTAAAAACGACTTGTTAGAAGAAGCCAAAAGCATGGCTTTTTGGTCCGCCCTGTTCAGTTGGCTGACCATACTTATCGCCATACTGCCCATTATTGCGGTGTTCTTTTTTGGCGGGGCCATATTAGCCGCTTTAGGAGCCATTTTAGCTGCCGCATAAATTTCAATTAAAAGCCCCGTTTTTAACGGGGCTTAAATTACTCTCTACAAATCCATAGATTTACACAAATAACTGCCCAAATCGCTAAAACTTTCGCATTCCTCTACATTGGGATAGCTTGAGTTTGTAAACCACAAACTGATTTCAGCATCACGTCCGGCAGTAAGATTTCCTCTGGTTCCTCTAGCGTGAAAATAAATTTTTACCCGGTTTGCCCCTGCCACGGCGTTCGGACCTGTAATATTTCTAATATAAGCATAGGGGCACTCGAATTGGTGGGAACTGATATTCAGATCACATACCTGGGTATAATCTATATCCAAATCTTCTACTTGCGTTGTATATTTTCCATTCGCCAAATAGTATAGTTCTTGGGCACGCACCAACCCCTTGCTTAGCTGGTAGTAGTCCATCAACCTCGTCTTTTGTACAGCCCGCTGATACTGAGGCAAAGCCACAGCCACTAAAATGCCTATAATCAACACCACTACCAAAAGCTCAATCAATGTAAAGCCGCTTAATTCCTTTATACTCTTGTTTTTCATTTGTCCCCTCTTTTTTTACTAAATTTTGTTTTCAACAAAATTTATCAAAAAAAAAAAACAAATCAAGCCCATTATAATATAACCCGGCAAACGGGGAACAAGCAAAAAACCGCCCCTGTTAATAGGAGCGGTTTTTTGTTTTAGCAACAAATTACAGTATTTCCAGCGGGGCGAATTTAAGCATAAAAGTGCGCCGCACGCCGTTGCCAAACAAAACGGTAATTTTGGCGCTCTCGCCGGAGCCGGCAATCTGCACGATTTTGCCCTGCCCAAACACCCCGTGTTTCACCAGTCCCCCCACGGCCACGCCGTCCGCATTTTTTTGGGGCGGTTTCTGCTCTGCTGGCGGCTCAAACGCCGGGCGGGAAGAAGCCTGCGGGCGGGAATATAAAGACCCCAGCCCGGAAGACCCGCGGTAAGAGGACGTATAATCCAAATCATCATTATCTTCTATTTCATAGCCGTGGCTGTCATACTTTTTTTGGAAACGGCTGGCGGACGCATACCCTTCAAACCCGTCTGAACGGCCCCCGCCAAAATTATTTTTGCCTTTCCAATAGCCATTGCCATAGTGTCCGCCATTATATCCGCCGGAAGCCGTGCCGCCGTACAAACCGTATTTGCTTTTAAAATCCGTAAAACGGGCTTGGCGGGCTTCGTGCTCTTCGCGCGCGCTTTCGTCCAGCAGGCCGCATTCGTATAAAAAGCGGGAAGGAACGTTTGTATACGTCTGCCCGAATTTGCGGCGGCTTTGCGCGTAAGACATAAACAGCTTTTCCCTCGCGCGCGTCATGGCTACGTAGCAAAGGCGGCGTTCTTCTTCCAGTTCGTCTTCGTCATCTTTGGCTATGGGGAAAAGGCCCTCCTCCAGCCCGGTAACAAACACATTGTTAAATTCCAGCCCTTTGGCCAGGTGCACCGTCATGAGCGTAACGGCGCCGCCTTCCGCGGCGGCGGAGTCGTCCTCACCGGACAAGAGGGAAATCTCCTGCAAAAAGTCAGAAACGGACGGTTCCTTCTCCCCTTTTTCACAGCGTTCTTCGTACTCTTTAACGGCGTTGACCAAAGCGTCCAAGTTCTGCAGGCGGCTTTCGGCTTCGGGGTCTTTTTCCATTTCCGCCCGAACGGCGGCCAAATAGCCGGATTCCTGCATAATTTTATTAAAAATATCGGCCGGGTCCGTCAGCAGCATATCCTGCCGCCAGCCGTTAAACAGTTTGGCTAAATTTAACGCCGCTTTGCACGCGGCGGAGCTAAGCCCTTCCACATACGGGGCTTGGGATAAAGCCTCAAAAAGGGAAATCTGTTTTTCTTCCGCATACGCGCTTAACCGGTCCTGCGCCACTTTGCCCAAGCCGCGGGTGGGCGTATTAATAATGCGAAGCAGACTGACGTTATCGGCCGGATTAATTAAAATACGCGCGTAGCATAAAATATCTTTAATTTCTTTGCGGTCATAAAAGCGCACGGTTCCCACCAAACGGTAGGGGATTTGATACTGGCGGAAGCGGTCTTCAAAGCTGCGGCTTTGGGCGTTGGTGCGGTAAAAGACGGCGATATCTTTTAAACTGGCGCCGTATTCCTCCACCAACTGTTTGATGTGCTGGCTGACCCAGCGGGCTTCTTCCCCTTCGGTAAGCAGTTCCCGCACTTCAATAGGGTCGCCGGAGGTTTTGTCCGTAAACAGGCTTTTTTCTTTGCGCTTTTTGTTTTTGGTGATTAATTGGTTGGACGCGTCCAAAATCACTTTGGTGGAGCGGTAATTCTGCTCCAGCGTGATGGTTTTGGCGTCTTTAAAATCTTTTTCAAACTCCAAAATATTGCGGATATTGGCCCCGCGCCAGGAATAAATGCTTTGGTCCGGGTCCCCCACCACGCACAGCTTGCGGTGTTTGGCCGCCAGCATGCGGGTAATCATGTATTGGGTATGGTTGGTATCCTGGTATTCGTCCACCAATACGTATTGGAAAAGGTCCTGATAATAATTTTTTACGTCTTCGTGGTCTCTTAGCAGTTCCACGGTTTTTACAAGCAGGTCTCCAAAGTCCAGCGCGCCGGCGGATTTGAGGCGCTGCTCGTATTTTTTGTACACTTCCGCCGCGCGGATTTTATAATCTAACCCGGAAGCGGTGGCGGACTGCATCATGGTATCCGGAGAGACCAAGTCATCTTTGGCGCGGGAAATTAAAGACACAATTTGGTTAATTTCTTTTTTAGGGTCTTTAATGCCCATTTGCTCCAAAATCAGGCTGACCACCTTTTTTTGGTCGCTGTCATCATAAATGGCAAAATCCCGCGTAAGGCCCAGTTTCTCCGCATGCTGGCGAAGCATGCGCACGCCCAAAGAGTGAAACGTATGTATCCACACCCGGCTGCCGGCGCCCGGTTCCAGCGCTTCCACGCGCTCGCGCATTTCCTGCGCGGCTTTATTGGTAAACGTAACCGCCAAAATGCGAAACGGATTGTATCCGTCCGCTATAAGCTTGGCTATTTTGGTAGTCAGCGTTTTGGTTTTGCCGGTGCCCGCCCCGGCCACAATTAAGCAGGGGCCGCCGTCATAATTAACGGCTTCCAGCTGCTGCGGGTTTAATGATTTTAAAGCTTCTTGTAAACTCATTTTGTTATCCTAAAAAATCAATTTCCGCCCCGGATAATACGCCGGGAGTAAACTCCAGCCCCAAGGCATAGGCCGCCGGAATTTGCCGGTTGCACGCGGCACCCAAGCTGTCTAACCGCGTAAAACCGAAACGTCCGTAATAGGCAGGGTCCCCCACCAAGCAAACGGCATGATACCCTTGCCGTTTGGCTTTTTGCAAAGCCGCACGCACGATTTGCGCCCCCAACCCGTGCCGGCGGGATTTTTCTTCCACCGCCAGCGGAGCCAGCAAAAGACCATTAACCTTGTGCGGCTTTGCCAGCAGCAAGCGGGTAAGCATGATATAGGCCTCCAGCCGGCCGGAATCTTCCCCCACAAGAGCCAATTCCGGCAAATAACGGGGGCTTTGGCGCAGCGTGTTTACAAACTCCTGCTCCTGCCCGTTGGACACTTTGGCGGTTTCAAACGCGGTTTGGACAAAGGCGTAAACAGCCGGGTAATCGGCCGGGGTTTCCGGGCGGATGAGCATAAAACTATTCCTTAAGCTTCAGCTGTACCAGCGTTTCTATGTGCTGGCTGTGAGGGAAAAAATCAAACGCTTCCACACCCGTGACTTGATACGCCTGCGTGAGGGTTTTTAACTCAGCGGCCAGCGCAACCGGATTGCAGGAAATATACAGAACGTTTTTCACGCCGGACTCCGCCACCGCTTTCACCGCTTTGGGGTGCATGCCGCCGCGGGGCGGGTCCAAAATAATCAGGGCGTCTTTTTTCTCTATGGTATGCTGTTTTACAAAATCTTCCACGCGGGAACAGAAAAACTGCACGTTTTCCACCCCGTTTAATTTGGCGTTTTCCAACCCGTTATAAATGGCGGGGGCCACGCTTTCCACGCAAATGCTTTTTTGGCATAAGTCCGCGCAGGAAAGGCTGAAACTGCCCGCCCCGCCGTATAAGTCATAAATAATTTTGGGCGCAATTTGTTTTACCAGCCCGCGCACGCGGGAGTACATCTTTTGCGCCGTTTTGGTATTGGTTTGAAAAAAAGACTGGGCGGACAGCTTAAACAATACCTCCCGTTCCGTTTGGCCGGAGGCGTTGGAAAGCAAAATCTTTTCCACAAAAAAATCTTTGCCTTTTAATACTTTTAAGCTTTCCGGGGCCGCGGTATCGGCCAGGCCGGTATTGACGGCGGACATAACGCTAAAGGACGGATACACGCTTTCCACCGCGGCAACGAAGGACTTTTCATCAAAATCATTGGTAACAAACAGCACCACAAGGCCTTCCCCCGTGTTTTTGCCCGCACGCACCATTAAATGCCGCAATATGCCGGTGTGTTTGCGTTGGTCATAATACGGCAGATTTTGCGCTTGCGCCCAGGCGCGCACGGCGTTTAACAAAGAAATCAGTTTGTCATCAAACAAAAAACATTCTTCAATGTCTACGGCCCGGTCCCACTTGCCTTTTAATTTAAAGCCAAGGGCTTGCTCAAACACCAGCGGACGGGTTTTGTTGGCGGGATCTTTTTTGTTGTAGTTCGGGTCCCACTTTACCTGATGGCAAAAACCAAGCTCCACTTTATTGCGAAAGTAACGCGGCTCATCCGTCAGCGTAACGGGAATGTCCTGCGGCCAAAAATCCCGCAAGAGAGCAGACAAATGCTCTTTCTTTTTTTGCACTTGCTGGGGATAAGTTAAATCCAACAGGGCGCAGCCGCCGCATTCTTTAAAATGTTTGCAAGAAAAATCAGACATTGAGTTTAAACAGGCAGATGTCGCCGTCCTTTACAATATAATCCTTCCCTTCGGAACGCACCAGGCCGTGTTCTTTTAACGCTTTTTCGCTTTTGTATTGCATGAGATCGTCAAAAGTATACACTTCGGCGCGGATAAAGCCTTTTTCAAAATCACTGTGGATTTTGCCCGCCGCCTGCGGGGCCGTGCAGCCCACCGGAATAAGCCAGCTGCGCACTTCCACTTCGCTCCCGGCGGTAAAATAGGTGCACAAATGAAGCAGCTTCATGCCTTCGCGCACAATTTTTTCAAGCCCGGTGTAATCGCTGCCGGTTTCTTCTAAGAAAGCGTGTTTTTCCTCTTCGGAAAATTCCGCTATTTCCGCTTCAAATTTTACGCAAAGCTCCACAAACCCGGCCCCTGTTTCCCGGGCGTATTTGGCCACTTTTTCGGCATTTTCCACATTGCGTTTTTCGGAATTGTTGCCTACATACAAAACCGGCTTGGAAGTTAAAAACTGGTATTCTTTTAATACCTCCGGCTCCAGCCCTAAAGAAGAAACCGGCTTTCCGTTTTCCAGCGCTTCTTTAATGGTTTTCATGGTTTCATAAGCGGCTACGGCTTCTTTTTTGCCGCTTTTGGCGTTGCTGGCCAGACGGTCACAAATTTTGGTGGCGGTTTCCAAGTCGGCCAGCATAAGTTCAGTATTAATAATTTCAATATCACGCAGAGGATCTACGGAATTCATTACGTGGGTAACGTTTTCATCTTCAAACAAACGCACCACGTGGATAACGGCGTCCACCTCGCGGATATTGGCTAAAAATTTATTTCCCAGCCCTTCCCCTTTGCTCGCGCCTTTCACGATGCCGGCAATGTCTACAAATTTAATAAAGGCGGCGGTTTTCTTGGGAGGCTTGAACAAATCAAACAAAGCGTCCAAACGTTTATCCGGTATCGGCACAATGCCCACATTGGGTTCTATGGTGCAAAAAGGATAGTTGCTCGCTTCCGCGCCGGCCTGCGTAAGCGCGTTAAACAGGGTGGATTTGCCCACATTGGGCAGGCCTACAATGCCAATTTCCATGAAAATCTCCTTCAAAAACAAGTGATAATATGTATATTTTAGCATTTCCCGGGCGCCTTTGGCTTTAAGGAAACACGCCATTTTTGTATACTAATAGAAAATACCCTGCCGGGTGGAGGACACATGAAAAAATATTTCTTTTTATTATTTGCCGCCGCCGTATTGCCACTGGCTTCCGCGTGCGGAGATGACGGGTTTTTAAAACCGCTGAGAGAATTTTCTGATAAATTGGCCCCGGAAGCCGCACAAAAAGCCATTGCCCTCCAACGCGCCATGGCCGGGGTGGATAATGCCAGCTTTTTACAAGCCCTCACCACGCAAACGCCGCAAGACATTATGGCTATGCTTGAAAAAGGGGCCGACCCCAACGCCCGGGACGAAAAAGGCCAAAGCGCCTTGGTGGTTTACTTAACCCAAACCAAATACCCGGCCCCGGAAACAGTTGACGCTTTCCTGCGCGCCGGGGCGGATGTAAACGCAGTTAATGCGCAGGGCATTCCGCTGGTAGCCAGCGCCTGCGCCATCAGCCCTAAAATGACGCAAACCGTTTTAGCCCACGGCGCCAAAGTGGATACCATAGGAGAAAACGGCATGACGCCGCTGATGTTCTGCGCCATATCGGCCAACAGCCCGGAAAGCATACAGCTTCTGCTGCAAGCCGGGGCAGATCCCACCTATCAAGCTCCCAACGGCTGGACCGCCCTCACCGCAGCCCAGCAATACAATAACAACCCGGCGGTGGCGCAAGCGTTGCAGGTTTTGTATTAATTTTATAAATCAGGGAAGATAAAATATTTCTAAAATAAAAAGAACGGACTCTACTAAAGGGTCCGTTCTTTGCTTAAAAATAAAACCCGCCTGTCGGTGGGTAACAAAAATACGTCCCGTACGAGATTCGAACTCGTGATCTCCGCCTTGAGAGGGCGGCGTCCTGGACCACTAGACGAACGGGACAACATATAAATTGTACCATATTTAACTAAACCAAAAAAGAAAAGCCGCTAAAGTAAAATTTCCCCGACAAAACAACGTTTTTTATATAATTTGTATATGGCCGCCTGTTTTGGGCGGCCATTATACCGGGGGGTTCCCCGCAAATGAAGAGGAATGATATTATATGGAATTAGCTCTATGGCAAACGGCATCTTTGTCTTTGCTTATTTTAGTAGTGCTTTTACTGCCGCTTACAGTACATAAAGTGGAAGAAAATTTGGAAGCTTTTTTGTTCTGCTGCGGTATTTTTGCTGTTACGGTATCCAAAAGTTGGAGCGGAAACCTGGTGCTTACCGCGCTGGAAGACCCTATCAAAATTACCTTGGCCGTATTTTTGGCCGGGTTATTGTTTAAATACTGCAACAAACATCTGCAAAAAGCCGCCAAAAAAGCCGTGGGTTTTTTGGGGCTTAGAACCACTTTGTTTTTAATTGTGTTTTTGCTGGGAATGCTGTCCAGCTTTATTACGGCCATTATCGCGGCGCTTATTTTGTCTGAGGTGGTTATGATGCTTCCCATCAACCGGGAAGGCCGCACCCGCACGGTGGTTTTTGCCTGTTACTCTATTGGCATGGGGGCCGTGTTAACCGCTATTGGGGAACCGTTGGGCACGGTGGTATTATCCAAACTCTCCGGGGAACCGCACAACGCGGATTTCTGGTTTTTAATAGAACATTTGGGTTGGTATATCTTAGGAGGCGTTGTTTTTGTTTCCTTATTGGCAAGCGCCATACGCGCCGATACCATTAAAAACGCGCCCGGCGTGAAAGAAGACGCCGCCGCAACCGATGAACACAGCGTAAAAAGCATTGCAGTGCGCGCCGGGAAAGTATATTTGTTTGTTATGGCGTTGGTGTTTTTGGGGGACGGTTTAAAACCGCTGGCCCAGCAAACCATTTCCAAACTTTCCGCCGCCTGGCTGTATTGGATTAATATGCTTTCCGCCGTGTTGGACAACGCCACTATGGCCGCCATAGAAGTTACCCCGGATATTACCACCCGCTCCCTCACTTTCTTGTTAATGAGCTTGATTATATCCGGCGGCATGCTGATACCGGGAAACATTCCCAATATCATTTGCGCCTCCAAACTGGGCATTAAAAGCAAAGAATGGGCTAAACACGCCGTGGGCGTGGGGGCTGTGTTATTAATAGCGTTCTTTGTTATTTTAAGCGCGGTGATGAAATAAAAGCGCCTCTTTAAACCAAAACGCCCAAGCCCAAACAGCTTGGGCGTTTCTATTTTAGCGGGCGGATTTTATTTTTAGGGCCCCGCACGCCGTTTTTTTATATAATTTTAGATATTAATAATAGGGAGAGGGTTTAATGAAAATTCATTCTTTTAACGTACAGCCCAATCTGCCGGAAAACATTAAGTTTCTGGAAGAACTGGCTAATGACATGTGGTTTACCTGGAATTGGCAGGCCATTTTGCTTTTTGTGCAAGTAGACGCAAAATTATGGACGGCCTCCAAACGCAACCCCAAATGGTTTTTGGGCTGCGTTCCGCAAAAACGTTTTGAAGAACTTAGCAACAACCCGGAATTTGTGGCAAACGTAAACCGGGTAAAAGAAGCCTATTATAAATATAAAAAGAATCCCAACACCTGGTATCACCAACACCATCAGGAAAAAGGCAATCTGCTGGCCGCCTACTTTTCCATGGAGTACGGTATAGGAGAAGGACTGCCTATTTATTCCGGCGGATTGGGTATGCTGGCGGGGGACCATATGAAATCCGCCAGTGATTTGGGCATGCCTATTATCGGCGTAGGTCTATTTTATAAACAGGGCTATGTGCGCCAAATTCTAAACCGCGAAGGCTGGCAAAACGAAGATTACCCCGATAACGACTGGGCCCACATGCCGGTGGAACGCGTAACTGACGCCAAAGGCAAAGAAATTACCGTAGACATTGAACTGGGCCAAGAAACCGTAAAAGCCTGCATTTGGCGCGTGCCGGTGGGCAGAACCTCCCTCTACTTATTAGATACCAATTTGCAGGAAAACACCCCCGCCCAACGTTTAATTACCGAAAAGCTTTACGGCGGCGACCGGGAAAACCGCATCCGCCAGGAAATTGTGCTGGGCATCGGCGGCGTGAAAGCGTTGGCCGCCATGGGCATTAAACCCACCGTATATCACATTAACGAAGGGCACAGCGCGTTCCTTCTTTTCCAGCGCATTATTGAAATCATGCAGGCGGAAAAATTAAACTTTGCCCAAGCGCGGGAAATTGTGTGGGCCAGCTCCGTATTCACCACACACACGCCGGTTATTGCGGGTAACGAACATTTTGACCCTATGCTCGTACGCAAATACATGGAAGCCTACGCTAACAAAATGGGTATTTCCTGGGAAGAATTTTTAAACTTGGGGAAAGAAACCCCCTCTTCCACCACCTACTGCATGACAGTAGTGGCCCTGCGTTTAACCGCTTTTGCCAACGGCGTGGCCAAACTGCACGGCGTGGTAAGCCGGGAAATGTGGAAAAACCTCTGGCCCACCCTGCCTATGGACGAAGTGCCGATAACCAGCATCACCAACGGCATTCACAGCTCGTCTTGGATTTCCCACGAACTCAATGAATTATATCGCAAATACTTATTTGATAATGACCAAACCGGCGAGGTGGACCCGTCTGACGCTTCCAAATGGGAAAAAATGGATCAAATTCCCAATGAAGAATTGTGGAAAGTGCACAATATCCGCAAAGAAAAATTGATTGATATGGCGCGCGGACGCCTGCGCCGCCAGCTTACCCGCCAAGGGTTAGACGTAATGACAGTCAACAAGGCGGGCAAAGTGCTTAAAAAAGACGTGTTGACCATTGGTTTTGCGCGCCGCTTTGCCACGTACAAACGCGCCACCTTGCTGTTTAAGGATTTAAACCGCTTGGATAAAATCGTCAACAATCCCAAACAGCCGGTGCAGTTTATTTTCGCGGGCAAAGCTCACCCGGCAGATACCCAGGGCAAAGAATTTATCAAAACCATTATCAATATTTCCCAAAACGACCCGCGCTTTAAAGGCAAAATCGTTTTTGTGGAAGATTACAACATGAACACCGCCCGCTATATGGTGCAGGGGGTGGACGTGTGGCTTAACAACCCCCGCCGCCCCATGGAAGCCAGCGGAACAAGCGGCATGAAGGCCGCGTTAAACGGTGCGATGACGCTGTCTATTTTAGACGGCTGGTGGGATGAAGTAGGCCCGTGCGAATACGGCTGGTCTATCGGCGGGGCGGAAAAATACGCCTCCGAGGCGGAGCAAGACGCGGTGGAAGCGGAATCCCTCTACAATTTAATAGAGCAGGACATCGCCCCCGCTTACTACGCCAAAGGGGAAGACGGCATTTCCTTGCCGTGGCTGACGCTGATGAAAGAATCCGTCAAACACATTGCCCCGGTATTCAACACACACCGCATGGTAAAAGAATATTATGAACGCTTTTACGTACCGGCCAATAATTACTTCGGCATTTTATCCGCGTCCGGCAAAGCGCAGGCCGTTGCCGCCTGGCGCAAGAAAATCGCCGAAAACTGGTACCGTGTAAACGTGGTGGATATTACCCCTAAATTTGAAAGCGCCATTTTAATGGGTGATAAAGTAAAATTTAAAGCCCGCGTGTTTTTAGGAAATTTGGCGCCGGAAGAAATTCAGGTGGAACTCTACCTGGGCCAGCGCGGTTCTTTAGGCGATATGGTAAAAGAAGACGCGGTGGACATGACTTGCACCGGCAAAGAAGGGGACGCTTATATTTATGAAGTGCAGCTCTCCCCCCTCAACAGCGGCCGGCAGGATTACGCCCTGCGCATCTTGCCCGCCAATAATGATATTCCCAACGTATTAAACCCGTTGTACATACGCTGGGAAGATTAACCGGGCGCACCCCTCTGTAAAAGGACGGGGAGACCCGTCCTTTTTATTTGGTTTATGGACTCTATATGTTAAATATTGTACTTGTTAACCCGGAAATCCCGTTTAATACCGGCAATATCGGCCGCTCGTGCGTGGCCACCGGCACCATGCTTCATTTGGTGGGAAAGCTGGGTTTTAAAATAGAATCAAAAGAAATACGCCGCTCCGGCCTGGATTATTGGCCTAACTTAAACTACCGCCGCTACAAGGACTGGGACGAATTTTTAGCGGTTAATCAACCCCCTTTGCAAGACATGTTTTTTATGTCCACCAAAGGCAAAAAAGTTTATTGGGACGCGCAATTTTCCCCCAACAGCTATTTGATATTCGGCGCGGAATCCTGCGGGCTGCCTAAAGACTTTTACGAACGTTATAAAGACCGCCTTTACACTATCCCTATGCCGGGGCCGGTGCGTTCGCTTAATCTGTCGTCATCGGCGGCCATTACTTTGTTTGAGGCGCTGCGCCAAACACGCGCGTTGAAATAAAAATTTGCGTTGTCTTCCATAAAAAACCCCGCCTGTTTTTAAACAGGCGGGGTATTGTTTTTAATCTGTCTTTATTCCCAGCCGATAGCGTCACACAAGCGCGTATCCCCCGTGCAAGTACGGCGTGAAACCTTTCCCCCGCTTAATTGCATGCCTAACGTATACGCCCCCGTTTTGCGCGCGATACTAAGCGTCAGGCTTTCCCCTCCGCCGCTGATACCCACCGTATTAAAATACACCTGTTTGGTTTTATCGGCGCCTTGCCCATAATTGCCGGAAAAACCGGAATAGGTTCCTTCATGAGACATATAAAATCCATTGGCTTGGTCCGCCGCTAAAGTTAAGTTGGTAATGCCTTCCTGCGCGCGGGCCTTTTCCATAGCGGTTTTGTATTTGGGTACGCTTAAAGAAACCAACAGCGCCACAATAATAATAACAATCAACATTTCAATTAAGGTAAAACCTTTATGCATATAAAATCCTCCGTACCGCAATATTATAGCAATTACTTCCATGTTCTTATAGTATAATTCTTTTTGCCCTTAACGCCAGTATTTTTTATAAAATGAGCCTAATGAACGTTAAAAAATTATTTTGGATTTTGTTTCTTCTAAACCTGTTTAATTATATAGACCGGCAGGTGTTGTTTTCCGTTTTTCCTTTACTGCAAACGGATTTGGCTATATCAGACACGCAACTGGGCACGCTGGCCTCTGTATTTATGATTGTATATATGCTCTACGCCCCGCTGGTAGGATACTTTGCGGACCGCACCCAACGCCAAAAATGGATAGGCGCCAGTGCCCTTATTTGGAGCGCGGCCACCTTGGCGTGCGCCTGGGCTAAAAACTACGCGGCTTTATTAATTACCCGGGGGTTTATCGGCATAGGGGAGGCCGGATTTACCACTATCGCCCAGCCCTTTTTGGCGGAAAACTACCCCAAGGAAAAACGAGCCACCGTATTAGCCAGTTTCGCGCTGGCTTTGCCGGCCGGAAGCGCCGTCGGTTATTTGGCGGGCGGATTTGTGGGGCAGCATTGGGGCTGGCGGGCGGCTTTTATGCTGGTGGGCGTTCCCGGCATTTTTTTGGGTCTTTTGGCGCTTACCCAGTTAAAAGACACCTTGCGTTTAACCCAAAACGAACGGGAGCGGGCCCGCACGGTAGATTATTTGGTTTTGCTGCGCAATAAATCTTTTTTGTTTTTATGTCTGGCGCACGCTATGGGAACATTTGCTTTAGGGGGGCTTTCCGCTTGGATGCCCACATACTTCCACCGGTTTTTTGATTTCAGCGTTTCCCACGCCGGGCTGGTGTTTGGCGTGATGGTAGTGGTATGCGGCGCGTTGGGAACGTATTTAGGCGGGCATTTAGCGGATAAATTATTAAAAAGAACCCATCTGGCTTATTTCATTACTATTTTTGGCAGTTTTTTACTAGCCTTTCCATTTGCGGCATTAGGGGTGTATTGTACACAAACCCTATGGGCCGTCGTTTGTTTTTCAGCGGCGGTTGTGTTTATTTTTCTGCCCATGGGGCCCATCAGCGCCGCTATTGTGGCGCTCACCCGCCCGCGGGTGCGATCCATGGCGTTTGCCATTAATATTTTTATTATTCACGCTTTGGGAGACGCCATCTCCCCCGTGCTTTTAGGCCGCGCCTCTGACTTATGGGGTTTAAAAACCGCCGTATTTCTTTGTACGCTGACAGTTGTTCCCGCCTGCATATGTACGGCCCTTTCCGCTACATTTGCAAAAAAGACCGGACATTTAAAAACTTATTATCAACCCGTCAAAGACGTTATCCCCCCTGCAGACACAAACGCTCATTAGTAAAATAAGCGAAATGATTATGCCATATCAACGCATTTCTTAATAGGAGGCGCGAACCATACGCATTTATCAAACCTCTTGCTTATTGAATACCCCCATTTTTTTTGCTATACTTTCCCAGATAATTAGCGGTTATAACCCCAATTATCATCACTACTATTCCTTAATACGAAAAAAGGAGAATTATATGAAGAAATTGTTCTTGATGGCAGGTGCATGCAGTGTTTTGGCGGCCTGCGCTACCCCCAGCACGGAAGTTGGAACGGCTCTTTTCGCCATCACCCAACAACCCATGTTGGTAACAGAATCCGCCGGAACCAAAGTAGGGCGCGCTTGCGCTAAAAATATTTTAGGGTTGTATATTTCTGGCGATATGTCTATAGAAGCCGCTAAAAAGAATGGGAAAATTACCAAAGTATCTTCTGTTGACAAAGACATTAAGAGTTATGCCGTGTATTCTGAAGTGTGCACCGTAGTAAAAGGCTCTTAATTTTGTTCCTTTCATAATCAGGAATTCAGACACAACAAAAAACCGCCCTTACAGGGCGGTTTTTATTGTCTTTAATAATTACTTTACCGCTTCAAAACCGGCGTCTAACGCTTTTTTATTGAGTTCAAGCATTTCCGGCTTGGCGCGCTTGTATACTTTCTTCATGGCGTGAACCACGCTTTCCACGCTTACGGCGCCCGTCAGTTTGCAAAACGCGCCGATAGCCACCAACGTGGCGATGCGGTCCATGCCAATTTTTTCCGCAATTTCATTGCAGGGTACACAGACGGATTTGATATCCGTGCGCGTAGGGCGGGAATTAATCAACGAGCTGTTAACAATCAACAACCCGCCTTTTTTAATAAGCGGCTCAAACTTAGGCAAAGACGGCTCGTTCATAACGATAACCGTATCCGGCGCGGCTACAATGGGGGTATACACTTCCCCGTCAGAAATCACCACGGAACAGTTAGCCGTTCCGCCGCGCATTTCCGGCCCGTAAGAGGGCAGCCAGCTGGCGTTCTTTTTTCCTTCCACGCCCGCCTGGGCCAGCAAAATCCCGGCCGAAACTACACCCTGTCCGCCAAAACCGGCAATTCTAATACCTTGATACATTATTTGGCCCCCTCGTCTTTAAATACGCCCAGCGGGTATTGCGGTATCATTTTGGTACGCACAAATTCCAGCGCCTGCATAGGGGTTGCCCCCCAGTTGGTAGGACATTGGGAAATCACTTCCACCATGGAAAAGCCTACCCCGTTTACCTGGTTTTCAAACGCTTTTTTAATGGCCTGTTTGGCTTTCATTACATTTTGCGCTGAATCTACCGCTACGCGGGCCAAATATTTGGAACCGGTAATCTGGGCCAGCATTTCGCACATATTAATCGGCCAGCCCTGCAGTTTCGGGTCGCGCCCTTTGGGAGCGGTGGTGGCTACCTGGCCCACCAGCGTAGTGGGGGCCATTTGTCCGCCGGTCATACCGTAAATGGCGTTATTAATAAAAATCACGGTGATGTTTTCGCTGCGCACCGCGGCGTGTACAATTTCAGCCATACCAATGGAGGCTAGATCCCCGTCCCCTTGGTAGGAAAAGACAATGGCGCCGGGTTTGGAACGCTTAATCCCCGTGGCAATAGCCGGTCCGCGTCCGTGGGCGCCTTGTACCATATCGCAGGCAAAGTAGCTGTCCGCAAATACGGCGCATCCCACCGGGGCCACGCCGATAATGCGCTGCGCGATATCCAACTCATCAAAAGTTTCCGCCATTAAACGGTGCACAATCCCGTGGCCGCAGCCCGGGCAATAGTGCATGGGTACGTCTAATAAAGATTTGGGTCTTTGGGCAAGAATGGTCATAAATTATTTGCCTCCTTTCCAGTCTCCCTGGATACCCAGGGACGTATCGCGCTTGCATTCATAGCTGAAACCTTCGGCGTGGCGCTGTAAGTCAAATAATCCTTCCGTACCGCCGTTAAGCGCGCTTTTTACGGCGGGCAAAATGGTTCCGCCGTCCGGCTGGCCGCCGGCTGGATAAGCGTTTAAATAAACGGGCTTGGCCCCGTTGAGGGAAAGCTTTACATCCTGCACCAGCTGCCCCAAGCTCTGTTCCACGCACACCACCGCTTTGGCGTTTTTGGCCGCGTCCCGCAACGCTTGAGAAGGGAAAGGCCACAGCGTAATGGGACGGAAAAGCCCCACCTTTAAACCTTCCTCACGGCCTTTTACCACGGCTTCCATGCACGCGCGGGAAGATAAACCATACGCCACTAACAGTACGTCGCAGTCTTCGGTCTGGCGGGATTCAAAACGGGGTTCGGTTTTTTCTATATAACCGTAACGTTTGGCGCGTTCCACCACGTCGGCTATTAAATTATCGCCTTTATAGGAAAAAACATTGTTTTTCTTGCGGCCGTTTTTGTTGATGTCCACCGCCCAGTCAAACTTGCCCAGGGTGTTGGGGTCAACGGGGTCAAAATGAAAAGACATGCTTTCCATCATTTGCCCCAAAATACCATCCGCCAAAATCATGCAGGGCATACGGTATTTTTCGGCCAGTTCAAAAGCCATTTTGGGGAAATTTCCCAACTCTTCCACCGAGTTGGGCGCCAGCACAATAATGTGATAATCCCCATTCCCGCCGCCGCGCGTAGCCTGGAAATAATCCCCCTGCGCTCCGGAAATACTGCCCAAACCCGGGCCGCCGCGCATCACGTTTACAATCAGGCACGGCAAATCCGCGCTGGCTAAATAAGTAATCCCTTCCTGCTTCAGGCTTACCCCCGGAGAGGAAGAAGATGTCATGCTGCGCGTACCGGTAGACGCCGCGCCGTAAACCATATTAATGGCGGCCACTTCGCTTTCCGCCTGTACAAACGCGCCGCCGGCGTCCGCCATGTGGGCGGACATATACTCCGGCACTTCGTTTTGCGGAGTAATGGGATAACCGGCAAAGAAACGGCACCCGGCGCGGATAGCGCCTTCGGCCAAAGCTTCATTGCCTTTTCTTAACGTTTTTTCTGTCATAAAATCCTCTTAAATTGGGTCTTGCGTTATTTGATAACGGTAATGGCCACATCGGGGCAGACCAAGTAGCACATTTTACACCCAATGCAATCTTCGGGTCGTTCTTGCTCGGCCGGGAAATAACCTTTCTTGCTAATTGTTTTGGATTTGCCCAAACATTTTTTGGGACAGGCATTTACGCACAAATAGCATGCTTTGCATTTGTTGGCGTCTACTTCTATTCTTGGCATACAGTCTCCTGTGGGCCCAGGGCTGGCCCGGTTGTTCCCTGATAAATAAAGTATATTTCTTTTATAACTCCATGCGCAATAATACAAAAGGAAGTTTTTGCTAAAATAGTCCTATGAACAAAACACCCGTTTATCAATCTTTATTACAAGCGGTGCGAGCCTTGCTTCAAATGGAACAGGACCCCATTGCCAATGCCGCCAACACGTCCGCATTATTATTTAATACCTTATCCGGTTTAAACTGGGCCGGTTTTTATATTCTGCGGGGCGACACGTTGGTTTTAGGTCCTTTTCAAGGCAAACCCGCCTGTGTGCGCATTCCCCTAGGCAAAGGAGTATGCGGCACCGCCGCGCAAAAACAGCAAACCCTGGTGGTAAAGGACGTGCACGCCTTCCCCGGGCATATTGCCTGCGACGCGGCTTCCAACAGTGAAATTGTCATTCCTATTATTAAAAACGGGAAATTATGGGGCGTGCTGGATATAGACTCTCCCCTCCTGGCCCGCTTTGATGAAACAGACCAACAATTTCTAGAACAACTGGCGCAGCTGTTTGCCCGCAGCAGCGCATTATAAATATTTTTTGTATAGGTAAAACCAAGAAATTTGCCCAACGCAAACAAATTTGGTATTATATGTAGGTAATGCCGAGGTAGCTCAGTGGTAGAGCACTGGTCTGAAAAACCAGGTGTCGACAGTTCGATCCTGTCCCTCGGCATTTCTTTATTCCCGCCCGGCGGGTTTTTTTATGTCTTTTTGCCGCTTTTTTATGAAAAATCCCCGCCGGTAACCCGGCGGGGATTTGAGCAATAAAGATTTTTTAACGCAGCTGCAATAAACCAAAGTGCAAATATTCGGTTTCCGGCATGCCAATTAGCACTGGGTGGTCTTTTGCCTGCCCGCGCAATTCCAACAATACGGCGCGCTTGCCGGATTTGCTGACCCCTTGGCGGATAATATCCACAAAAAGTTCGCGCGAAATATGGTGGGAACAAGTGGAAAAAGCCAAATATCCGCCCGTCTTTAACCCTTCCAGCGCCATTTTTACCAACTTTACGTATAAACCCACCGCCTGCGGAAGGGCCTTGCGGCTTTTTACAAAAGCGGGCGGGTCCAAAAGCACCATATCGGGCTGGTCGGGCAGTTCGCCTTTTTTCATGGCGGAAAGCAGACGTTCGGCATCGTCACGATGGAAAACAGCAACATCTTCCACCCCGTTTAATTTGGCGTTCTTTTGGGCAAACTCCACCGCCACGGCGGAAGAATCGCACCCCCACACTTGGGCGGCGCCCGCCTTGGCCGCGGTAATGCCAAAAGAACCTATATAAGAGTACAAATCCAACACCAATTTATCTTTAAAATAGGGTTTTAAGAATTCACGGTTTTCACGCTGGTCAAAATAAAAACCGGTTTTTTGGCCTACGCGCACAGGCACTTCATACTGAACGCCGTTTTCTTCTATCTGCACCGTTTCCGGCACGTCTCCCACTATATCCGGCGTGCCGCCCAGCCCTTCCAGTGCGCGGAAGGCGCTGTCATTACGAAAGAAAATGCCTTTGGGTTTAAATATTTTTTTGCAGGCGGACACAATTTGCGGTTTTAATTTTTCCATGCCGGCGGTCAATACATCCGCCACCAAGACATCGCCGTAGCGGTCCAGCACCAGGCCGGGCATATTGTCCGCCTCCCCGTAGCACATGCGGCCGTATTTGCGAAGGCCTATTTCCCGCCGGTACGCATAGGCCGTATCCAACGCTTCAAACACAAAATCTTCCGGCAGGTCCCCTTCGCCTTTTTTCAGTAACCGTACGGAAATTAAACTATGCGGATTAAAACAACCTATACCCGCCTGGCGGCCCTCATGGGTCATTACGCGCACCAAAGTACCGGGCTCAATGGAGGTATCCAAACCGTCAATCTCGTTAGAGAAAACCCAATAATGTCCGGCCGCTAACCTTCTTTCTTCTTTTGCTTTGAGTTTAATTTCAATCATACCGTTTCCTTTAAAAATAAATTGCCCGCAATTATTTGTTTAATTTTTCCACATCCGTAAACGGAATTTTGGCGGCGCAGAGGGGGCACTCTTTCGCCGTAAAAGTTTCCATCGGGTACGAGAGCAAGGCCCGCAGCGGAATAGTAAGGGGCAGGTAACCCATGGAGCGGTCCACAATAACGCTGATGCCAAACACATGCGCCCCGGCGGACTGAGCCAGTTCTATCGCCTGGGCCAACTTGCGCCCGCCTACGGTTACATCGTCCACTATTAAAACGCGTTCGCCCGGTTTTAAAACAAAATTATGTTTTAAAACCATTTGGCCTTTTTCATTGCGGGAAGCGAATATGGCGCGCGCTTGGCGCACGCGGGCCACTTCCTGCGCCAAAACAGAGTTGGAAGGCGTAAGCGCCAGTATCACATCAGCCTTTTGGGAAAACTTGTCCGACATGGCCTGCGCAATGCGCTGCGCCAAATGCGGGTGCTGCAACAAAAGGGAGGTTTGTATATACGTTTGGCTGTGGAAGCCGGACGGCATAACAAAATGCCCCTCCATAACGGCACCGTGTTCCTGCAAGAGACATAATACGTCTAAATTATTTCTTGGCATGGAAATCTCCTTTAATAAAATCCCGGTTGGTTTTAAAATCTGTACGCAGGCCGCGCTGCCGGGCGGCCTCTATTTGCGCACCCGTTTGTTTGGCGCGCAGCATCTCCAGCTTGGGTTTAAGCATGGAAGACGACACCTGAAACGCCAGCGCGGGGTTGCCGGATTCGTCCGTCAAGTTTTCCGCCAATGCGCCGGAACGGGAGGTGTTGTTAAACATCGTCCATATAATAATATCAAAATTTTCTTCTACCCAGTTTACCCATCCCTGCACCATGGCGGAAATGGTAGGCCCCTGGGTATAGGCGTTGTTAATGGTCATGTGGCCGCCGGCAAAATCGGCCGATACGGCTAAATCTTCATACGGCACGTCTCTAAGCACTTGGCCCACTTTAAAACTTCCGGCGCGTTCCATGCGGTGCATTAAGATAAACGGGGTAAAGGTGATATTTAGCGCTTTTTGTTCTTCGGCCAATTTTTCCATTTGGTGTATGACCCCGTCCTGCATGCGCGCGTCCAGCGTGCCGTCCAAACGTTTCATGCCGGGCAAAAGGCCTTTAAAATCAAACTCCGCGTAAAAACTGTTGCCGGAAATCACTTCCGATGAAAACGTATCCGCAGACAATGTCCCCGCGAAATTAGGCATAAACTTAGGCAAGCGGTCCCTAAAGTTTTCAAGCCAAGCCAGTTGGCCGGTAACCTTGGGTTTGGCTTTCACGGTTTTGGTGCGGCCGATAACCGTAACAAAATCCTGCACCACTTCAATAAAGGCCATGGGGTCAAAATGTTTTAAATAAATATTGGTGCGTATGCGGCGGTTGGAAGAAGTTAACTTGTTGACCGATAAATTCATTTTTAACGGGATACCGTTAAGCTCCCCGGAAGCGATGTTGGCGTATAAATTGCCCTTGCGGTATGTGCCGGAAAAATCCAATTTATCAAAAACACTCCGGTCCACCGTTACTTTTCCGGAAGTTAAACGGGCATATAAATCCGTAAAGTTTTGGGCGGCGGAAAATTCCCCGCTGGCGCCCTCCACCGGGAAATAATAAAACTCGCCCGATACGTCCTGCAGAGACAAATCCAGCTTGGGAAGGCTCCACTTTCCCTCTTGGCGCAGCAAACGCGCGTCCAGAGAAGTTTTGCCCGTTAATTTATACGGGCTTAACCGGGGATAATTTTTACTCCAGGCGGCCAGGTCCAGCGGATCGGTGGCAAAGGAAATATCCGCCGTCCAAGGGGTTTGGGTAAAATCCGCCTCTGCGGAAGCAGTGATATTTGCATCATCGGCCAATATAAGGGCTTCGCTTAGCTTTAGCAAACGGTAACCGTTAGAGAGAGAACCTTTTAAACGCATGGAAGACTGGGGAAGGTAAAATTCGCCCCAATCATCTTTAAATAAAGACAGGTCTTTTCCTTCAAACGCGGGGATTTGGGCCCGGATGTTAAAATAAGGCGTATATAAATTATCCAAATCCACCGTTAAAGAAACCGGCTTTCTAAAAACAAATACCTGCGCGCGCAAACTGCGCAAGGCAAAATCCTTCCAGTGGAAATTGGCAAAATTAACATGCCCCGTCCCTTTAATATCAATATCGGAAATATTGTCCTGCCACTTGTTGCGCAAGACAAATTCCGCATGGAAACGGGAAAGCTCATTAAAACGCAGGCGTTCAAAATGTAAATTTACACCATAAACGGCATGGCTGGTTTGGTTTTGCAAATCTTTATAGCTAAATACGCCGTCTTTCACCGTCCAGTCTTCCGCGCTGACAGTTAAACTCTCCCCCGAAGAGCTGCGGTACACATGGCTTTGGGCGGAAGATATTTTTACTTCCGGCACGTTATGGCGCCCGTCCTCTCCCCGCACAATGTTAACGCGCGGGCGGTTTAAAGTAACTTCATCAATTACCAATTGGTGGTCCAACAGCGGAAGCAATTTAAAGTGGACAAAAACAGACTCGGCCGATAGCAACGCCTCTCCGTGCGCCACTTCACTGTCTAAGACGGAAAAACCTTTTAATTCCAGCGTATTAAAAAAACGCAAATCCAACGAATTGATAATTACCGGGCGGTTTAGGGCCAATTGCAGCTGGCGGGTGATTTCTTCGCTTAAGTATTGGGCGTTAAAAAATTTAATAAACAATACCCAGCATACCGTCAGCAAACAGAGCAAAAACATAACGGCAAACATGACCGTGCGCAAAGTTAAAACACAACACGCGCCGATAAACCGAAACAGCCAAAATGTTTTTTTTGTTCGTTTCTTTTTTGCCGCCATAGCCCTTCCGCCCGCTATACCGCGTTAGAGATGAGTTCCACTATATAGTTTACTAAAATTCGCCAGGTATTATAGGTTCCGCCCCATACATTTCGCAGGGATTGAAGCAAAGAAACCTGCTCCGGAAACAAAATCTTGCACAAAAGCGCCAAAATAATGATGTTTACCAAGGTAATGGAAATAGCTGAAAAAACTTTTCCCCCCGCCATTTTTAAATCCGGCTGCTGGGCTTCAAATAAAGTTTTAAACGTTTGAATAAAGTGAAAAGCCGTAAAAAAACCCACGCCAAACACAAAAACAAGCCGGTATGGTTCCATATCCCGCCACAAACTAAGCCCGCAATACAACAACCCCAGCAACACCGTATACGCGGGGATAAAATAAGGGGACAGCGCCACAAACGCATTGCATTGGGTTAATTTTACGTATCCGCTGTCTTTGCCTACGTGAATATCCCGTATGCGGCAGCCGCACAGCAGGGCGGCTACGGCGTGGGTCAGTTCATGCCCCAGCACATACATGCGGGAAAAAGTATAAAACCCAAAATGAATGCCGGCATATACCCCTATCCCCAGTAAAAAACACAAAAAAGTTTTAAAATTTCCCAGTCCGGCGTATAATAAGCGCGCGGTTTGCGCCGCCGCAAAAAACAGCGTAGGCAAAAACAAAACGGCCACAACGGTTTTTAAAAAATTATGCATTAGAATTTTTCGTTCCATGCGGGAGTAAGATAACGCTCCCGCTCCAATATAAAAGTTTTTTCCAATAATTCCGCGCCGGCGCCGCGGGCCGCCAGCCGTACGCCAAAACAATTCTCCACCCCGGCGATAACGGCCCTTTTTAAAGCCGGGCTTTGCCGCGCGCCCGGCAACTGCAACGAGCCTTGATATAAAACCGCCCGTTCAAAACGGCGTATGGCACCGCCCAAAATTTTGTGCCCGTCTGCAGACAGCAAATCGTTTTCCACCGGGTTTGCAAAACACACCCCCGCCGCGCCGTTACGGGCTGGCGCATAGGCCAGCGGGTCCGTTTTGCCCCAAGTATGCACAGGCGCTAACGCGCCCAGCGCGTTTTGAATAGCGCCGTGAAGTTTTTCATAAATGGCAGACGGGCGAAGCGCGCTTTCAAACAAACAAGAGAAGGTTAAATCCTCTTCATGAAACACCATGCCCCCGCCTGTCGGGCGGCGCACGCAATCAAAAAACCCTTTGGCGGCCGCCGCCGGTTTTACCAAACCAACGGGCTGGCCGTAGCCAAACGTAACCGCCTTGCCAGGAACCCACCGGTAAAACCGAAGCCACACCCCCCCGCTGTAAAGAGCGGCGCAAACGTCATCAAACGCCATATGCCGGGCCACCGTAAACAAAGGGGTATTTAGCAATACATTCATGTGTATATTTTAGCAGTTATTATGAATAGCAAGCCCATAAAAACGCCGGGCAAATAAAAATTGCCCGGCGCAAAATAACGGCAGAATCCTTATTTCCAGCGCAAGTTGGGCTCGCGCGCGGCAGACACTTCATCAATGCGTTTGACGCATTGGCCGTTCGGGGCCGCTTTGACCGTATCCGGCTGGGCTTGGATTTCTTGATAAATACTTTCCATCGCCCGGATAAACGCGTCCAGCATGTCTTTATTTTCCGTTTCCGTAGGCTCTATCATCAACGCTTCCGGCACAATTAACGGGAAATAAATGGTAGGCGCGTAAAAACCATAATCCAGCAGGCGTTTGGCTACGTCCGTGGTGTGTACGCCGTTCATTTGGGCGGGAACGGTTTGCAAAACGCACTCGTGCATGCAAACGCGGTCAAAAAACGCCGGGAATTTATCTTTCAGGCAAACGCGCACATAGTTGGCGTTTAGTATGGCTTTTTCGGCAATATTTTTTAACGTATTTCCGTCATGCTGGCGCAAATACGCGTACGCGCGCAAACATACGCCGATATTGCCGTAAAACGCTTTCATGCGGCCCAAACTTTTGGGCATTTTGCCCTGCAAGGTGTATTTGCCGTTTTTCTCCGTTACAATGGGCTTGGGAAGAAACGGCGCCACATGCGCGGCCGCTCCCACCGGGCCGGAGCCGGGCCCGCCGCCGCCATGCGGGGCGGCAAACGTTTTGTGCAGGTTAAAATGCAGCAAATCCACGCCGAAATCAGCCGGCTTGGCCAAACCCAAAAGCGCGTTAAAGTTGGCCCCGTCCATATACAAAAGCGCCCCCGCCGCGTGCACCATGCGGGCAATTTCCACAATATCTTTTTCAAACAGGCCCACCGTGTTGGGAACGGTAAGCATCACAACGGCCGTACGTTCGCTTAGGGCGCAAGACAAGGCTTCTTTGTTTACGCAGCCGTCCGGGCCGGACTGTATGTTAATAACCGTAAACCCGCCCATATTGGCGGTGGCGGGGTTGGTGCCGTGGGCCGTATCGGGCACGATGACTTCCGTGCGTTTTTTGTCTTTGCGCGCGGCATGATAGGCTTTGGCCGTCATAATGCCAGTTAATTCCCCATGGGCTCCGGCGGCGGGCTGTAATGTAAAAGCGGACAAGCCGGTAATTTCTTTTAGCATTTCCTGCAAGCCATACATCATTTTCAGCGTACCCTGTACGCCGCTTTCCGGCGTGAAAGGATGCGCTCCGGCAAAGCTTTCCAACGCGGTGAAAGCGTCGTAGGCTTTGGGGTTGTATTTCATGGTGCAAGACCCCAGCGGATAAAAGCGGCTGTCTAAACAATAATTTTTTTCAGACAGGGCGGTAAAATGGCGCACGGCGTCAAATTCGCTCAGTTCCGGCAGTTTGGGCGCGGAAGGGCGAAGCATATCCTGCGGCAAATAAGTCTGGGCGGGTTTTTGCGCTTTTTCCACCCGCACGCCGCGGCGGCCGGGGCGGGATTTTTCTATAGACAGCATATTGGTTTGCCATATTTCCTGCATATTAAATCCCCCTCAGCGCGTCGGCAAAATGTTGCAAGTCTTGCACGGTTTTGGTTTCGGTGGCGCATAAAAGCAGGCAGTCCGCCAAGTCTTTTTGTTCCAGCGCGTATACGCCAAAACCTTTTTTGGCTAATTTTTGTACGGCTTTCTTAGCCGGGAACGGGCACTGCAGCACAAACTCGTTAAAAAACGGGCCGGTGAATTTTAATTTGTATCCGTCTATATTAGAAACCAAATCCGCCAGCTGGTGGGCGCGGTCCACATTCAGCTCCGCCGTTTCTTTTAGCCCCTGCGGCCCCAGCAAAGTTAAATAGATAAGCGCATTCAGCGCGCAAAGCGCCTCGTTGGAACAAATGTTGGAAGCCGCTTTTTCACGCCTAATATGCTGCTCGCGCGCTTGCAGGGTAAGCACAAAAGCGCGTTTGCCGTCTTTGTCTTTTGCCATGCCCACAATGCGCCCCGGCATTTGGCGTTTGTAAGCTTCTTTGCAGGCAAACAAACCCAGCCCCGGCCCGCCAAAATGCATGGCGTTGCCAAAAGGCTGCCCTTCGCCCACGGCAAAGTCCGCCCCGTAGGAACCGGGCGTACGCAACAGGCCCAGGCTCATGGCTTGAAATACATACACAAACAAAGCTCCCTTGGCGTGGGCCAGTTCACCCAGCCGCTGGGCGTCTTCCAACTGACCGTAAAAATTGGGGTTGGCCAGCACCAGGCAGGAAGTTTGCTCATCCAGCAGTGTCTGCGCGGACTGTACGTCCAGCGTGCCGTTTACGCAAGGGACTTCCCGCACGCTTACCTGCGGGAAATGCTGCAAATACGTGTGCAACACTTCTTTATAATGCGGGTGAAGCGCCGCGCTGATTAACACTTTCTGCCGGTTGTTAATGCGCACGCAGGCCAGCACGGCTTCCGCCATGGCGGTGGCGCCGTCATAATGGGAAGCGTTGCTTACGTCCATATCCGTTAACGCACAAACGCAGCTTTGAAACTCATAAATGGTTTGCAGAGTGCCTTGGCTGGCTTCGGCCTGGTAGGGGGTGTAGGCGGTTAAAAATTCCCCGCGGGAACTTAAGGCGTTTACCGCGGCCGGGATAAAATGTTCATAGCACCCGGCGCCGATAAAATTTTTAAGCGGCTTATTGAGCGCCCCTAATTCTTTTATATGGGCGGTAAGCTGCGCCTCAGTCAGGGCTTGGGGCAGGTTAAAATGGGGATAAACCAAATCCTGCGGGATATTAAGCAACTCCCGCACGGACGATGCGCCTATGCGGGCAAGCATTTCTTTTTCTTCGGTTGGAGTATGTGGGATAAACATAAAACCTCTGTTAGTAAAAACCCCCGCTTGCGGCGGGGGAATTTAAAAGGCCGCAACCATTATTTTTGGATAGTGGCTTGGTAAGCGGAAAGGTCCATCAGCGCTTCATAATCGGCCGGGGCCGTCATCTTAATCTTAAACAACCAGCCGCCGGCGTGCGGTTCACGGTTAACCAGGCCCGGGTCATTATTCAGCGCGGTGTTGACTTCAATTACTTCCCCGCTGACAGGGGCGTAAATTTCCGAGGCGGATTTAACGGACTCAATCACACAGCAGTTCTGCCCCGCGGTTACCTGCTGGCCCACTTTAGGCAAATCCACAAAAACAATATCGCTGATTTCTTCCTGCGCGTGGTTGCTGATGCCCACGGTGGCAATGTCCCCTTCCATATGGGCCCATTCATGGGTTTTGGCGTAACGGCTGTTTTCTGCATTATGCATATAAAGGTTCCTCCCTGATACTACACTCTGTTTTTATAAAACGGCGTTTTGGTTACTGCCGCCGGTATACGGCGGGAGTGGATTTCTATTTCCACCTGCGCACCGGGCGTTAAGCCCGCCTGCGCGTAGCCAACGGCAATCCCTTTAAACAACGGGGAAAAGGTGCCGCTGGTTACAAAACCTATTTCTTGTCCTTCATAAAAAATCTTGCACCCGTGGCGGGGCACGCCCGCGCCTTTTAGTTCAAAAGCGGTTAATTTTTGTTTAACGCCTTGGGCTTTTTGCTTTTCCAAGGAAGGCTTGCCGATAAAATCCTCTTTGTTTAATTTTACCACCCAGCCGCAAGCCGCTTCGTACGGGGTGCGTGTTTGGTCCGCGTCCTGGCCGTTAAGCAGGTAGCCGGCTTCCAAGCGAAGTACGTCCCGCGCGCCCAAACCGCACGGCGTTACCCCGGCCGCCAGCAGCGCGTCCCACAGTTTTACAATGGCCGCGGGGCTAAGCATAATTTCGGCCCCGTCCTCGCCCGTGTAACCGGTGCGGGTGACGTAGCCTTCTTCCCCAAACAGCTGCACTTTTTGTATGTGAAACCGCGGCAGCGCGCCAATGCCGGGCAAAAGGGTTTCCAGCTTTTCCAGCGCTTGCGGCCCTTGCAGGGCGATCATGCCGTAGCGGTCGCTCGCGTCCGTAACGGTTACGTGAAAGCGGGCGGATTGTTTTTGCATCCAGTCAAAATCTTCCTGGCGGCAGGCGGCGTTCACCACAATTAAAAATTTTTCCGCATCCAGGCAAAAAGTAATCATGTCATCTATAATGGTTCCCTGCGGGGTAAGCATATGCGTATAGGTACCGGCGGACGGGTCTTTCTTGATATTGTTGCAGGTAATATATTGCACAAAGGGGTAGGCGTCTTTGCCTTCCACCCAAATTTGCCCCATGTGGGACACGTCAAACATGCCGGCGGCTTCCCGCACGGCTTTATGTTCGGCAATAATGCTTTGAAACTGCACCGGCAGCAGCCAGCCGTGGAAATCCACCATGCGCCCGCCCGCTTGGCAGCAGGCGTTATAAAGCGGAGTGGTTTTTAAATCGTTTGTCACAAAAGGGCCTCCAAAGTATATGTTCATTGTATAAAATTTAACCGTTTTTTATACAATATACATATGGCAGATACACAAAGCGTAATCAGCGACGTAAAATTATTTATAGAACGCCTGAAAAAGGAACTTCCGGAAGTGTTTTCAACCCCCTCCGGCCCGGCAGAGGGCAGCGGCCCCGCGCCTGAAAACCGCGTATTGTATAACGGGGATTTGTACCAAGCCCGCATGTACCTGACGCCGGACCAGGAAGAAGGAGTGGCTTTTGACGGGGAAATCTTTCACGTTTATCTGCAAAGCAAAACGGCCGACCCCAGCGCCTTGGTTACCCAGTGGCTGAGGGACAAAGCCGGCGAAACCCTGCGCCAAAAAACCCAGCAATGGGCTGAAAAAATGGGCGTAGAATACAACAACATTACCATTAAGGACCAACGCACGCTGTGGGCCAGCTGCTCCGGTAAGAAAAACATCAATTATTCTTACCGCATTATCAAAATGCCGCTGGCGGTGCAGGATTATTTAATCGTGCATGAACTTTCCCACCTGGTGCATATGAACCACGGGCAGGAATACTGGCAGCTGGTAGCCCAATACTGCCCCGATTACAACCACCACCGCAAATGGCTAAATGAAAACAAAGGCTCCATTTTTGCCGACGTGGAACTGACTTACCGGGAAGAAGAGGAAGATAAACCCGCCGCACAAACGCCCGCACAAGAGGAGCAACCGGCGCAAGGGGCTTCGTCCCCGGAAACGGAACAAACCCCCGCGCAAGAGGCCCCGCAGGCAAACGAGTCCCCAACACAAGGGCAGGCCGCCAAAGAAGAACAAAACTAGCCGTTTTGTCCATTTAATAAACCCCGTCTTGGACGGGGTTTTTATTTAGCGGATAAAAACCCTGCTCCAAACGGGAAAACGCTGATAATAAAACCGCGCTACACCCTGCCCGGTGTAGCGCGAATTTTCTTTTCTGCACACGCTAGGAGACTATGCCGCGTGTTCAACAAAAGCAAGCGCCATGGCAAACGCCCGCTTTTATTTAACCAGTGGGCCGGCCCCATTGGAAAAATGAAAGGCCGTCCAAACGAAGTTATCCCCCCCGTTTTGAATTTTACTCCAAAAATCCTCAGCGCACGCCGCGCTTAACGCCACCAGTTTGCCGCGCCAGAACAAAGGTTCTCCCGGTCTCACCTGGGAAAATAGTTTTTCGGGGCGATTTCTCAAACCGCGGGATAAACGGGAAGATTTATCCATCTTTTGAAGCGCGTGGGAAAATTTTACCCCTCCAAAATTTTCCCCATACACGTCCTGTAACGTCTGCCCGCTGGGAAGTATATGCAATTGCGCCAAACGCACCCCGCTGGTAAAAGAAGACGGCAAAGAAAGAAAGCTAAATTCCCCGCTGTGCCGCACCGCTTGGGCCGGCATGCTTAGCTTTCGCCCGTTTTGAAACGAAAGCGTAACGCCCGTTAAAACAAAGTTTTGTTTTTTAGAAGTGTTCGGCGCCGCAAAACAACTTTTATGGGTAACCGCCTTGCCGCTTGCCAAGGCAACCCCCAGGCAAGAGGTGGTTTTCTTTTCCACTTTTCCTTTTTGCAGGGAAAACTCAATAGGCTTCCCCAAGCGCAGGCGGTTGCGGAAAGAATATTTTTTGGTATAGCGCCCGTCCCACTCCCAATGAAGCGTAAAAGAAAGAACCGGGCTTTTTAAGGCCTCCTCCACCCGGGCTTTTTTAATTTTAGATTCTAAAACACCGCCAATGTCTTTTGCCGGCTGGGCTTGCAGCGTGGCCGCCAAAATACAGATACACACAAAAGTTAAAACGACGACTTTTCTCATTATCCACTCCTAAAATACAATTTAGATATAAAGATTATAACAAAAGTTAGGCTAAACTAACAAGTATTTTTTAGTTTATCCTAACTTTTAATGCAACGCCTAAAAATTAATTTTTAAATTTTAATATAAGATAAGGCCGCACAAACCGCCCAGCAAGATAAGCTTAATGGGGCCCACCCGCTTAAAAAACATAGCGGCAAAGGCACCCGCAAAAAGAAGAACGCTTTTGTAATCCACAAAGTTTTCTTTGTTGCACAGCACCAGCGCGGCGGCGGCAATAAGCCCCACCACTACCGGGCGCAATACGTAAAAGACGGATTTTACAGTTTGTGAATTTTGATGTTTTAAAAAATAACGGCTGGCAAACAGCATTAAAAAGAAGGAAGGCAAACACACCGCCACCGTTGCCAGCGCCGCCCCCCATACGCCGCCGGTGGAAGTATAACCGGTGTAAGTGGCCAAATTAATGCCCACGGGGCCGGGCGTCATTTGGCTGACGGCCACAATATCCGTAAATTCCGCGGTGGACAGCCACGCCTGTTTAAACACCACCTCATGCTGGATAAAAGACACCATGGCGTATCCGCCGCCAAAATTAAACAGGCCTATTTTTAGAAAGGTAATAAACAAACGCCAGCAGATCATTTGCGCCGCTCCTTTATCCGGCCTCCCACCCAGCCGCTAAGGCCCGCCGCCAGCACAATTCCCACCGGGGAAACCCCGCCCAGCCAAATGGCCGCCGCCACAACAAGCGGGATAAGCCATAAAATTTTCTTTTCACACGCCGCGCGGCCCATTTGCAGCACCGGCGCCGCAATTAAGGCCACCGTTACAGGGCGTATACCCATAAAAATACGCTGTATATACGTATTATCTTTAAATTCCTGAAAAAACAGCGCTATCAGCAAAATAGCTACAAAAGAAGGCAGCACCGTGCCCAGTGTAGTAACCAAGCTGCCTTTCACCCCTTTTAATTTATAACCCACAAAAATGGCTATGTTTACCGCGATAATGCCGGGGGCGGACTGAGCGATAGCCAGCAGGTCTAAAAACTCCCGGCGGTCTATCCATTGGCGTTTATCCACTATTTCCCGCTGGATAAGCGGGAACATGGCGTATCCTCCCCCCAAGGTAAAAGCCCCTATTTTTAAAAAGATAAGAAATAAACTCAAATACCCGCAACCCGGTGTGCAGGCGCGGATTTTTAAAGAAACAGAAGAAATAAACCGACAAATAAAATGATTCCTCATGCTGTTTATATTTTATCAATTTAACAAAAAAGCCAAAATTATTTCTCTTTCTACTAATCTTTTTGCCCGCATTGACAAATTGGTTCTTTTTCTCTATCCTATGCCTGAAGGAGAAAAAATGAAAAATATTATTACCTCATCAACAGCCATCCTTCTTTTGTTGGCGGCCCCCGCTCTTTTTGCACAACCGTTTGACTCACTCAAAGTGCTGGATACCACTTTCTATTACTCCCCCCAGCAAACCAGTGAAGGGGAGACCTCGTACGTTTATTATCCGCGCGGAGAAAATGAAGATAACTATTCAAGCAAGTTGGAAATCATGCACATGCCGGCAGATAACCCCATACAGCAAGCTTTGGACGAAGAAGGCCAAGACGATCTTGGCGTTCAAAAAGCCTATGCCTGCCCGGACGGGAACTCCGCCGTCGTCGCCTGGATTTCCGTCTTACAGAACGCGGAGGGAGAAAGCCAACCCCAATTATATATGCTCAGCAAAATAGACTCCACCTATACGTTAATTCTTAGCGGGGAATTTGATTTAGCGGGGTCAGACTTTTCCCCTTTGGTGGACAATCTATGTGCTTTTGAACTGCCTCAATAACTTGCCCTACATTTTCAGCCAAACACACAAAACGCCCCGGAGTCAACTCCGGGGCGTTTTCTACAACGAAATTTTATTAATATTTCATTTCTTTGCAGTATTGCAAAGCGAGGCAAAAACCGTTTTCCAACATGTTGCGCTTAGCGGGCACGGCTTAAGGTAAAAACTCTATTTACTTTAGCCAACCCTCTTTTTTGGCGTAATCGTAAATACCGTTATAAATACCCTGCGCCATGCGTTTTTGCACCGCTTTTTGAGACAGGCGGGCACGGTCTTTACTGCTGCTGATGTACCCCATTTCTATCAAAATAGCCGGACTGTTCACCCCTTTTAATACGTAGAAGTTAGCCTGGCGTACGCTGCTGTTGCGGTTAACGGCAATGCCAATACCCGGCTGTTTATATACCGCGTTGCGTACATAACCGGCCAGTTTGGAGCTTTCGTTAATATATTCATTTTTAGCTAAAGACTGCAAAAGCGCATCCACAAAATTATAGTGTACTTCTTCATATTGCAAGGCTTCGTTTTCCAGGGCGGCTACTTCCGCGGCTTCTTTGTCGGTAGCTTTTTCGGAGCGGAAATACACCTGAAACCCGTTGGCGCGAGAATTTTTAGACGCGTTTGTATGTACGGACACAAACAAATCCGCCTTAAAATTATTGGACATTTTGGAACGTTCAGACAAAGCGATAAATTTATCCGTATCGCGCGTCATGCGCACTTCAAACCCGGCCTTTTTAAGCAAGGCGGTTAATTCTTTGGCTACGGCCAGGTTCCAGGTTTTCTCTCTGTAACCGCGGCGTATGGCGCCCGGGTCTTTACCGCCGTGGCCGGGGTCTACCATAATGCGCATCTTCTTGCGGGCCACTGCCGGGGCAGGTTGTATAATAGCCGGTTTTAATTCTTTGTTATCACTGGCGGGAGCCGCCGACGGCTTTTCCTGAACAGGGGTATCTTCATCGGCTTCCCCTATTACACTGGGGGCCGGAAGCAACAGCGCCGGTTTTGGCTGCGCAGAAGGGGCCGAAGATATTTGCGGGCCGTCCTCCGCCGCGGAAGGTTCGTCCGCCCGGGGCTGCATATCCTGCGCGTTTTGGGCTACACGCAGCACCCATTTTCCGCCGGATTCTTCCATAGACCAGTTTTTTGCTTTGCGCCCCAAAATAACGCGAAGGACCGCCTTGTCCTCTTCTTGGCGCATATTGATGGTTTGGATAAAATCGTCACGCAGGCGGGTGGTAAACTCTCTTTTAACTACGGCTTTGGGGAAAGTAATTTCCAGGGTGTGTTTATTAACGGAATGCAAAACATATTGCACCGCGCCGCTATGGTAAAAAAACAATTGGTCGCCTTGTTCGGTTTGCAATTTATCTTCATAAGCCAAATTAAAGTTTTTTTCCACCCACAGTGTATTGTCTTTAAACTCTATTTGCCGGTCCAGCGCCTGTTGCCAAGACGGGAGTGTAAAAAACGCCACCGGGGCCATAATGTCCCCTTTATAGGCAATCACGCTTTCCCCCAACGGCACGTTGGAGCCGTTTACCACAACAGTGCTTTCCCCCGCCGTTAAAATGGCGGAAAAGCCTTTCAAGGTAACCTTGGCTTGCTTGGCGGCGGCGTACAATTCCACATTAGCGCCTAATTTCTTGGCGGTTTTTTGTACGTCCAAATACGTTACGCCGTTGGACTGGATGGAAGAAACAGAACCTTTGTCTCTGCCAATAATTTTGATTTCGGTTTTCCCTTGCGCCCAAACGCAGGAAACCCCTCCCAGCCAAAACAAAGCGGCCAGACTGATAACAAGAAATTTTTTCATCATAGCAAACGCCCGCGCCCAAAACGGCGCGGACCCCATATGTCGGTTTATTCCAAAACGATTTTGTAATCTTCCCAAGCAATTTGCGGATCCGCCTGGATTTTAAGCGTGCGGTGAATGTTTTCTTCAATATCCGCCTGTTTTTGCTTAATGGCTTCCGCCAACAGCGGGTGAAGCACAACCCTCAACGTACCGCCGGGACGGCCGTTGGTTAAATCGTAAATTTCACGCTGTATTTTAATGCGCATGCTCTCGGCCGACAATACGCGCCCGGAACCGTGGCACTGAGGGCATTCCTCGCTGATAAAGCTGCCGGTGCTTTCGCGCTTGCGTTCGCGCGTCATTTCCACCAACCCCAAGCGGGTAATGGGCAAAATGCGTATTTTGGCGCGGTCTCCCCGTACGGCTTTGGACAATGCCTCCACCACACGGTGGCGGCTGGAAGCTTTGCGCATATCAATAAAGTCAATAACAATAATCCCGCCGATATTGCGCAAGCGGAGCTGGTGGGCGATTTCGTTAGCGGCTTCAATATTGGTTTGGGTAACGGTTTCTTCCTGCGATTTGTTGCCCGTAAATTTGCCGGTGTTTACGTCTATGGCGCAGAGGGACTCCGCCTCCTGGATGATAATACTGCCCCCGTTGGGCAAAGGCAATTTAATTTTGCGCAGATTATCAATTTCCGGCTCAATGTCATAGGCTTCAAAAATGGGGGTTTTGCCTTTATAAAGCTGTACGCGGTCAGCCAGTTCGGGCGAGTTCTTTTTTACAAAGTCTAATACGCGCTCATAATCTTTTTGGTTATCCAGCAGATACACGCTGGCGTTTTCAGAAAGCACGTCCCGCGCCACCTGTAAAACGGCGTCCATATCTTCATGCAAAAGCTGCGGGGATTGCACACTGTCAAACTTCTTTAAAATGGACTGCCATTGGCGGTAGAGATATTTTACTTCCCGTTCCAATTCGTCCTTGCTGGCTTCTTCGGCTTCCGTACGCACAATACAACCCATGCCGTTTAAATGTTTGTCTGCCAGTTCCTGCATGACTTCGTTTAATTTGTGGCGGGCTTCGCTGTCTTCAATGTTTTTGGATACGCCCACAAAGCTTTGGTTAGGCGTTAACACCAAATAACGGCCGGGGAGGGTAACGTCCATGGTTACCTTCATGCCTTTGGTGCCAATAGCGTCTTTCACCACCTGCACCATGACTTCCTGCCCTTTTTTAAGCACTTTATCAATATTCTTTTTATCCCCGCCCAAAATATCGGAAATATACAAATAGGCGTTCTTTTCATAGCCGATGTTTAAAAACGCGCTGGATATGCCGGGAAGCACATTTTCCACCGTGGCTTTATAAATATTTCCCACAATGTTTAACGCGCCGCGGCGCTCCCAAATCAATTCATTGATGCGCCCGTCTTCCATAATGGCTATGCGGGTTTCCTCAAAAGACGTATTTACAATTACCTCCACCTTGGGGGTGGTTTCCAAATTCTTACTCATACAAATTCCTCTCTTAGGCCTAGGCCTGTTAAATGCGGTGCAACCCGCCCTGCGAGTCACGCCAGAATAAACCTTCTCTAATAAACCGTACACCCGGAATGGTAAGCTCTTCCCCTTGCACAATAGGCATCCCCAGCCAGGCGGCAAGCGCATATTGCGGCTTGAGGGTTTTGTCATTTACTGTTTGCAAGGTAAGAAAATATTTATTTTCTTCCGGCTGTTCACACTTTACTACATACGGGCTAAGAGGCACTTCCTGCGTCATAGCGGCGTTGGGGGCCGTTAATACGGCCGTTGCCTGGCGCCCGTTTAAAAAATCAGTCAGGCTCTGCTTTGGAGCCCAAGGGGAAAAATCCCCCTCTATTATATACCGCGCCGCCTGCGCCAAATTGGCTACGGACGGCAACGCATAAGGCACCCGCTCCACCCGTTTAATGGCAATCAGCGGGCCCGCCGCGCGGGAAAGCGCTTGATGCACCTCTTGCGGGGAAACAGCCTGCAGCAAATAAATATCTGCAAATTCCCCTAAACTTTCCAACCCGTACCCCAATACCGGGCCATATGCCAGGCGGGGCCAATTTTTATTTACCTTAGCGGGCTCAAACGCCAAACCGCTTTTCAAAACGGCATTGCGAAGCGCCCCAAAAATGCGTTTATTATCCGCCGCGGCGGACACGGTAAACTCTATACGCATTTTATAAATTTTTGGAGCGTTTATCATACCCTTCTTACGCGCGTAAACGCCGCGCATGTACGGACTGGGCCACCCCCAGCGCAAACAAGCTGGACACCAGGTTAGACCCTCCGTACGAAATAAACGGAAGCGGTATCCCCGCCACCGGCACAATGCCAATTAACATGCCAAAGTTAATTAACATATAGGTGAAAAACATGCCAAACATGCCCCCGCATACCAGGTAGCCATATCGGTCCCCGGCGCTGTAACCAATCATTACCAGCCGCCATAAAATAACCAAATACAACCCCAGCACAAGCAAGGTACCCCACAGGCCCAGTTCTTCCCCCACTACGGCTAAAATAAAATCCGTGTGTTTTTCGGGCACGAAACCCAAGCGGGACTGCGTACCAGAAAACAACCCTTTGCCAAACACGCCGCCGGATCCCATGGCAATTTGCGCCTGCAAAACATTATACCCCGCGCCTTGCGGGTCAGACTTGGGGGCCAAAAAAGCTTCCACGCGCTTGCGCTGATAGGTTTTCATTTGGTGGTCCACAAACACACTGGCAAAAAACCCGCCTAATATGACTACCGTGGCCAACACAAAATAAAACGAAGGCAAAAAGATGCGCAGCTGCCTAAAAAACCACCAAGCCCCATAGCCAAGCAACGCCACCCCGGCGCACACGCCGCCCATATACAGCACGTTGGAACTGGTCTGCTGGAACATTTTAATCAGGGTATATTGGGTTAAATCCGGGTGGAGATAAATATACGTCCATCCAATGGTGCATATCCCCGCCACGGCCCCAAACAACACCAAAAGCCACAAATAAAACATATTCACCCCGGTACAATACAATAGTATCACCAAGGCCGGGAAAGATATCACAATAGAAGAAAAGTCCGGCTGCATCATAATCAACCCAAAGATGGGAATAAGCAATAGCCCCAACCCAATAAGCGAACTGGTATCGCGGATACGCGGGCCGCGCCGGTCCAAAAAAGCCGCCGCTACCAACAGCGTAAGCACGCGGCAAATTTCAGAAGGCTGCATGGAAAAAAACGGCAGCACAAACCAAGACCGCGAACCCCGCTGATACGACCCAAACAATAACACCCCAACAAGCAGTATTAATATAAATGTATACAGGGCTTTCCATTGTTCGTCATAAATTTGATAATTAAAACTCCACCCCGCAACAAAAGCGGCTCCGCCCACGCATAAGGCCAGCATATGCGTACGCACCACGCTGTTGGAAAGGGAAATGCTGTTCATGGCGGACATAATGCACAAAGCGCCTATCAGCACCAGCCCCGCCATGGCGCCAAATAAAATCCAGTCTAATTTACTGCGTCCGGCTGCTTCTTTCAACATACCTTATTCTCCTGCGGGCCCGTCCAACAGTTCTTCATAATTTTCATGATTTAATAAAGATTTTCGCTGCAGAACCGGGTTACCCAAGTCATCCACGCCAAAGTACGCTTTAAGCATTTCCCGCGCAATAGGCCCGGCCGCGCTGGAACCATGCAACCCGTACTCCACAAACACCACCACCACAATGGAAGGTTCCTCCCCCGGTTTGCCGGCAAAAGCTAAAAACCAGGCGTGATCGTCCCCGTGGGGGTTTTGGGCCGTCCCGGTTTTGGCGTATACATCCAGCCCGGGTATTTTGGCCCAGCGGGCGGTGCCCGTATCGGTGGTGTATTTCATGGAAGTCCAAATCAAATCATAGGTAGAGGAGGGATAATCCGCCTTATTTAAAATTTCCGTTTTCCCCACCTGGGTTTCTTTGCCCGTGCGGTTACTGACCAATTTATCAATATAATACGGGCGGTAGACATTGCCTTTGCTGGCCAAGGCCGCCCCAAACTGAGCCAATTTAAGCGGGGTAACCAATAATTCCCCCTGCCCAATAGACAAATTAAGCGTATCCCCTATAAACCAGTAAGACTTATTGCGCGCCCGCTTGGTAGGGCCGTACATATTGCCGGCCTTTTCCCCAGGCAAATCAATCCCCGTGGGGCGCCCAAACATAAAGGCCCGCTGTACTTTTTCTATGGCGGAAGCGCCCACCCGGGCCGCCACGTCATAAAAATAGACGTCGCAGGAGTTGGCCAGCCCGTCCAATAAATTCATAAGTCCGTGCCCGGTGTGTTTCCAGCATTTAAATATGCGGGAGCCGGCATCATAGTGGCCGGGGCAGTTTACATGCGCGGAAGGGTCAAAATCCGGGTCTGTCAATGCGGCAATAGCAGTAATAATTTTAAAGGTAGAGGCGGGAGGATAAGTACCTTGCACGGCCAAATTGTATTCGCTGATATTTTTAGAAACATTGGATAAATCGGTATCGTTATACGGAACAAAAATATTAGGGTCATAGGCAGGCGCGCTGGCTAAAGCAAGCACAGCGCCGGTGCGTGTATCCAGCGCCACTGCCGCGCCGCGCCCGGTAGAGGTGCTTTTTAAACCGTCTTCCGCCGCACGCTGGACATTAAAATTAAGCGTTAAATGCACGTCGCTGCCGGGCTGCCAGCGGCGGTCTTCAATCACGCGGCGCACACGCCCGCGGTAATCTACTTCCAAATAAGCGCCGCCGTCTTCCCCTTTTAATTGCGCCTCGTATTTTTTTTCTATTCCGTTTTTGCCTATTTTAGAGTTTAAGCGGTAATTCATGGCAGTATCCCTCTTCCGCCATTCTGACTCCGTCATACTGCCCAAATAGCCAATTAAATGGCTGGCAAAACTGCCGTACGGATAATCCCGTTTGGTTTCTTCCACCAAATAAACGCCTGGATAATAAATCTGAAGTTCCTGCAAAGCAATGGTGGTTTTAGGAGAAAGGTTTTCCGCTAAAGGGACTGCCTTGCCGCTTTTGAGACCTTCGGTCAGTTTTTCAGTAAGGGCTTCTTCACTCATGCCCAATTTGGGGGCAAAATCCTGTGCCAGCTGCTGTAAATAAGGGATGTCTTTACGACCGGCGGCCAAATAGTAAAAGCTAAACGACGGGGAATTGCTGGCCACTACCACGCCGTCCGAAGTGAACACGCGCCCGCGCGGCGCCGTTTGGTACAGCACTTGCGTTCGGTTCCGTTCCGCCATTTCCAAATAAGCGCTATGGCGCAGAACTTGTATATCCACCAACCGCAAAGCAATAATACCGCACGCCGCACACGCAATAAAAAACAATAATTTTAAACGCGTGTTAAAAAAAATCTTGGTAGCGGGCATACACCCTCTCCTTAGGCCGTTGTTTAAGCCTCTTTACTGACAAACCCTTTAGAAAGCAGCATCCTCAATACAAAAAACACCAGCGGAGCCATAAGTGCGTTTATCACGCTGCCGGCAAACAGGCTCCAAAACCCCTGCCAAAACGCAGACGCAGAAAACAACATTAGTAACAGCGCATTAAACAATATGGCAAACACGCTTAAACAAAACACGCTTACCATTTGAGGAAGAATACTTTCAAAATCAAAACGTTCACTAAGCATATACACAAAAGTGGCCAGCAAACAAAAAGTAAAGGCGTTATTTCCAAATAATTTCGTGCCGAAAAAATCCAAAAACAAACCGCACAAGAACGCCATGGGGTAACCATACGCCGGTTTTAACAAAGTACAGCAAGCCACCACAAAAACCAACATCACGCTAACCTGTATGCCGATATTGGCAAACGCCGTGGCAAACGCCCAATGAAAAACCGTGGCCCCTACAAAAGCGATAAAAAGTTTAAAAAATCCCCACATTATTTTCTGTCCTTTTCATCCGAGATAACAAACACTTCTTTCAGCGCGCTGGAACTAATGGCCGGAGTAACCTCCACCGTTAACGCCGTTTGAAAAGCATTTCCTTTTTTAACGGAAGAAACTTCCCCTATTAAAATACCCGCCGGGAAAATACTGCTGGCGGCCGAAGTGTAAACCCGGTCCCCCTCTTTAACGGAAGACAAAAGCGGAACATACTTCATTTTTACCGCGCCGGTGCCGCCGCCCGCCAACAGGCCCTCATCCCGGCTGGGGCTTAAATACACGGCAGCGGAAAAATCTTCATCACGCACGAGCAATACTTTAGCCGTACTTTCCGAAACCTCCACCACTTCGCCGGCCAACCCCTCTACACCGTTCTCTACGGAAATTACCGCGCTGCGCGGTTGGATTCCGTCCCGAGAGCCTTTATCCAAAATAACCGTATTCCACTGGCTGGGTTCCCGGTAGGCAATTTGGGCCCAAGTACCCTGCCACGGGCGGGAAGGCTGCAACTTTAAAATAGAGGTTAAACGTTCGTTTTCTTCAAACACCATTTCCGCCTGGGCACCTAAAATTTTGGCGGCTTCTATTTCTTGGCGAAGCTGGCGGTTTTCATGATGGGTGTCTAAGAGTTCACGTATAGTGGAGGAAACACCGTCCGCATATTTTACCGCGGAGTGGGACATCCTAATCTGCGGAATAAAAATATAGCCGAGCAGCGCTTTCACGGAGCTGACAAACCCGTCCAGAGGCAAAATCATAAGTAAAAAAGAAAGCGTTAAATAAAAAAGAGGCAACAGCGCCTTGCGGGAAAAACCGGAAGGAGCAGCACTTCTTTTTTTCTTTTTAGCATGTAACATAAATAAAATTTAAAAAGGATTTGCGCCTGCAAAAAGGCTTTCCCCGGCTGATACAACCGGAGAGATTCCCCGCCAATACAAAAGGCAGGAAACTAAACACACACAAATAACTCTATAAAGAAAGAAAAGCGGGCACCGTCCGTTCTGTAAGAACCGTGCCCGCCCAAATATTATCCGGCACAATGGGGTAACTTAGTAAGAGGATTTCCCATGAGAACCAAAAAACCGACTTCCTTTCTCATTGAGCTGTTCCAAGAATTTACCGGTACCCAAAGCCACACAGCTGAGCGGGTCCGCCGCGCGGTGAACAGGAATATCGGTTTCTTTGCGAATCAATTCCGTAATGCCTCTTAACAAGCTGCCGCCGCCGGCAACCACTAAGCCGCGGTCCACCAAGTCCGCCGCCAATTCCGGTGGGGTTTCTTCCAGCGTGCTCTTAATCACGTCAATAATTAAGCGCACCGGCTCCATTAAAGCCTGGCGGATTTCTTCCGAAGTAACCGTTAAAGTGCGGGGCAAACCTTGTGTTTGGTCACGCCCTTTTACTTCCATGGTTTTTTCTTCTTTCAGCGGATAGACGGATCCTAAATTAATTTTTACTTCTTCAGCGGTGGTTTCACCCACGATTAAGTTGTATTTCTTGCGGAAATACTGCACAATGCATTCCGTTAATTCATCACCGGCCACATCAATGGATTTAGCCACTACCATGCCGCCCAGAGAAATGACGGCCACTTCCGTAGTGCCTCCGCCAATGTCTACAATCATGCTGGCATGCGGTTCCGCGATGGGCAAATCTGCCCCCATGGCGGAAGCCATAGGCTCTTCAATCAAATATACTTCGCGGGCGCCGGCCTGGCGGGCGGCATCGTCCACCGCGCGGCGTTCCACACCGGTAATGTCAGAAGGAATACCAATTACAATCCGGGGGCGCAACAAGCTGCTGCGGCTATGCACTTTGCGGATAAAGTAACGAATCATTTCCTGGGTGACTTCAAAATCCGCAATCACACCGTTCTTCATCGGGCGAACGGCAATAATGTTAGCCGGGGTGCGGCCCAGCATCTGCTTGGCCTTGGAGCCGACCGCCTTCACCTCGCCGGTTTCCCGGTCTACGGCGACGACGGACGGTTCGCGTAAAACGATGCCTTTGTCCTTCACATAGATAAGGCTGTTGGCTGTGCCAAGATCCATACCTAAATCAGAAGAGAAAAGGCCCCCCAAGTAATCGATTACCATTTATTCCACCAATTTAATAATTGCTACTTGCGCATTATCGCCCTGGCGTACGCCGGCGCGGTAAATGCGGCAGAAGCCGCCGGGACGGTTCGCATATCTGGCGACCAACACATCAAAGAGTTTTTTGAAAGCGGCTTTGTCTTTCAAGGTGTCTTTAACGGTCAAATGGTCGTTGGCTTTGGCGGAGGTGATTAAACCTTCCACCACGCGGCGAACTTCCTTCGCTTTGGGCAAAGTAGTCTTCACTTCTTCGTGAAGGATAATGCTGGTGGCCATATTTTTAAGCATAGCTTTGCGGTGAGAGGCCGTTTTGCCCAGCTTTCTGTATCCTGTATTTTTAATCATACGTTCAAAATCCTATCCTTAAATTTTCATGCCGAGCGTTAATTTCATTTCGGCAAGTCTTTCTTTGATTTCATCCATAGATTTGGCACCGAAGTTTTTAATCATTTTCAGATCATCTTCGCTCATCTTTACCAAATCGCGGACGGTGTTCACATTCTCAGATTTTAAGCAGTTAATGGAACGGGAAGAAAGCTCAATAAACTCAATGGATTGGTTGAGAAGCTCATCCAATTTGGAGTTTACGCTGGCACCTGCTACGCTGCCGGTGGAAGAAACGGGTTCTTCTACGGCTTCATCGCTGGTGGTGGCCACGCAGTCTTCTTCACCTTCAATCGTGAAAATATGCAAAGAGTTGGAAAGCAACACGGCGGCGCGGTGCAACGCGCGGGCAGGTTCCAGGGTGCCGTCCGTCGTAATCTCAAGGATTAAGCGGTCATAGTCGGTCTTCTGGCCTACGCGGGCGGGTTCCACGTCGTAATGAACTTTCACAATAGGAGAGAACAAGGCATCCACCGGAATAAAACCGGCAGGGCGCTGGATTTTGGCCAAGTCTTCAGCCGGTACATAGCCCTTGCCCCGGGAAATTTCAATTTCCATCTCCAGGCTGCCGCCGGCCTCAATATTGGCAATTTGGAGGTCTTTATTGATGATGGACAAACCGTCCACCTCTTCAATATCAGCCGCGGTAACCGTGCCGGGTTTTTCGGCATGCAGAGTTACGTATTCGCGTTCTTTGCCTTCCATTTTAATGCGCAAACGTTTGAGGTTCAGCAGAATATTGATAACGTCTTCCCGCACGTTGGGAATGGTGCTGAATTCATGCACCGCGCCCGTAATTCTAACGGCGGTAACAGCGGCCCCTTCCATGCCGGAAAGCAAAATCCGGCGCAGGGAATTCCCTACCGTGTGGCCGTAGCCGCTTTCGTAAGGTTCCGCAATAAATTTGCCGTAAAAGTCAGAAGAGGTTTTTTCTTCTAATTGAATTTTTTCGGGAAGAACCAATTTATTCAAAGCCATGTAAAGCCTCCAAACTATTTAGAATAGTATTCGACGATGAGCTGCTCGTTGACAGGATAGGACATTTCCGCTCTGTCGGGCCATCTTAAAAGTTTTCCGGTCATTTTCTCCGCGTCGTATTCCAAGAAGCTGGGGCGCTGGTTGCGTTTTTCAGTTTCGGTTAAACCTTGTTTTACGCCGGTGTTCTCGGCCAATTTGGCGTCCAGGGTTACTTTATCCCCAATGCGTAATTGGTAAGAAGGCACGTTTACGGCTTTCCCGTTCACTTTTACAAAACCATGCAACACCAACTGGCGGGCGGATTTCAAAGAAACCGCAAAACCTAAGCGGCGTACGACGTTATCCAAGCGGGTTTCCAATTTACGCAAAAAGTTTTCACCGGTTTGGCCTTCAGCCTTGGCGGCGGCGTCAAACAAATTGCGGAAAGGAATTTCGGACATGCCGGACTGTAATCTGGCTTTCTGCTTTTCCTGCAAGCGGATACCGTATTCGGACACTTTGGCCTTTCTTACTTTACCGCCGCGTTTCACGGTGGCGGCCAATTTGTCCACTACGCAGTTAGTGTAGCATTTGGTACCTTTCAAGAAAAGTTTGCAATCTAATTTTCTGCATTTTTTGCAGCTGGCTCCTGTATATCTAGACATAAATCTTATACTCTCCTGGCTTTAGGCGGTCTGCATCCGTTGTGCGGAATAGGGGTGACATCTTTAATAGAAGACACCGTAAGTCCGGCTTGTTGTACGGCTCTGACGGCAGTTTCTCTGCCCTGGCCGGGGCCGCATACTTTTACGGCCACTTCGCGCATACCCAACGAAACGGCTTTTTCAGCGGCTTTGTTGCAGGTAATCTGCGCGGCAAACGGAGTGCCTTTTTTGGTGCCCTTAAAACCGTGGGAACCGGCGGTAGACCAGGCGATGGTGTTGCCTTTGTCGTCGCTGATCGTTACAATGGTGTTGTTGAACGAGCAATTAATGTGCACTACGCCGAATACCGGCGCTTTGGCGTTTTTCTTTTTTCCTTTCACAGCGGCGGGAGCTTTGGCTTCCGCGGCTTCTTTCGTTACTTTTTCTTCTGCCATAGTTAAATTCCTAAGTCTCTAAATTTATTTAGCTGCAGCCTTGGAACCCACGGTTTTGCGGCGGCCGCGTCTGGTTCTGGCGTTGGTTTTGGTTCTCTGTCCGCGCACGGGCAGGTTTCTGCGGTGGCGCTGGCCTTTGTAGGAACCGATTTCAATAAAGCGGTGAATGTTTTGGGCTACTTCTCTTCTTAATTCGCCTTCCACTTTATATTCTTTCTGCAAGATAGTGTTCAAGAGACCGGCCTGCTGTTCGGTCAAATCTTTCACGCGGGTGGCGGGGTCAATCTGGCCTTCCAATTTGGCGAGGACTTCTTTGGCGTTTTTCTTGCCGATGCCATAGATGTATTCTAAGGCTACGTCTATTCTTTTATTTTTCGGTAAATCAATACCTGCGACTCTTGCCATATGTTCTAAAACTCCTGTAAATTAACCTTGGCGCTGTTTGTGTTTTGCTACTTCGCAAACCACCCGAACCACGCCGTTGCGTTTAATGATTTTGCATTTTTGACATATCTTTTTCACACTGGCTCTGACTTTCATTTATTTCTCCCTATAAGTAATCCGGCCTTTGGTTAAATCATACGGGGAAAGCTCTAATTTTACTTTGTCCCCGGGCAGGATTCTTATATGATGAACTCTCATTTTGCCGGATATGTGGCCAAGAACCGTTTTGCCCCCGGCTATCTCTATTTTAAACATAGCGTTGGGCAACGCTTCCAAGACCTTTCCTTCCAGTTCGATTTTATCGCTCATACATCTCCGAGTTCGGATTAAATCAGAATATGCTCCCGTAGGAGTTATTCAAAAGCAGTGAAAATTTCACTGCCGTTAGCCGTCACGGCTACCGTGTGCTCAAAGTGGGCCGCATAACTGCCGTCCCGCGTGACCACCGTCCAACCGTCACTAAGCTGCCTGACTCTGTACGTTCCCGCTGTAATCATGGGTTCAATGGCAAGCACCATGCCCTCTTCTAAAACAGGGCCGGTGCCCGGCTTACCAAAATTTGGTATGCTGGGCTCTTCGTGCATATTGCGGCCAATACCATGCCCGCAATAATCTCTTACTACTCCCATGTTGTGAAGCTCGGCAAAAGTCTCCACCGCGTGCCCGATATCTCCTAACCGGGCCCCGGGTTTGACAAGCCCAATCGCTTTATGCAAAGACTTCTTGGTAACGTCCATCAGTCTTTGGGCTTCGTCAGACACTTTTCCCACGCCGAGGGTGATAGCGGCATCAGAACAGAAGCCGTCAAGCCGGGCCCCTGTATCTATACTTATAATATCACCACTCTTTAATATTCTATCTTTTTTGGGGATTCCGTGCACGACTTCTTCATTTATTGAAGCGCAAATGCTGCCCGGATATCCTGCATAACCCAAGAAACACGGCGTCGCCCCGAAGGAGCGGATGGTTTCTTCGGCCGCTTTGTCCAAATCGTATGTAGACACGCCCGGCTTAACCAACTGCGTCATTAATTTTAATACCGCAGCCGTTACTTTGCCGCTGGCGCGCATTAAATCCAACTCATGTTTGCTTTTAACTTCTATCATTTTGCGCCTTCTTCCAAAATATTGGAAATTTCCGCAAATACTTGATCCGGCGTTTGATGTCCGTCCACTTCCTTATACACGCCGCTGTTTTTATAATAATCTTTTACAGGAAGCGTTTCCTGATGATATACGTCTATGCGGTGTTTTACGCGTTCGGCCGTATCGTCCGCACGGGTATATAATTCACCGCCGCAGGCCTTGCAGGTTGGCAGCGGGGAGGACGGATCCACGTGATAAATTTCCCCGCATTTTTTGCACTGGCGGCGGGAGGTGATGCGGCTGATGATTTCTTCTTCCGGCAAAGTAATCATAATCACATGCGTTACTTTGCGGTTTAGGCGCTTCATCATGCTGTCCAGTGCTTCCGCTTGGGCCACCGTGCGGGGAAAGCCGTCAAAAATTATGCCTTTATCGGTAGATTTCACAATGTTTTCCAACATGGAAATCATCAAAGCGTCCGGCACTAAATTTCCTTTGTTAATAATGCCGGCAATTTCTTTGCCCAGCTCACTGCCTTTGGCTATTTCCGCGCGGAGCACGTCCCCCGTGGAAATATGATACAAATGAAATTTGTCCTGCATTTTGGCCGACTGAGTGCCTTTTCCGGCGCCGGGGCAGCCCATTAACACGATGTTCATGATCCAAAAAGCCTGTCCTTAAAAATCTGTTTTTGGAGCTTTTAAAACCCAAAAAATAAAATAGATGTTGACTGCGTTTAAAGCTCACAGAGGCCGCCGCTTCCGCCAAGCGGAAACGCGGCAGCCTCTTAATATGCAAATTACTGGCCTACGTTAAACCAGCGGCCTTTAATTCTTTTGCTGCCTTTCATCAGCGGTTCATAATTGCGCGCCAACAGGTGAGCCTGTATCTGCCCCACTGTATCCAACGCAACGCCTACCACGATTAAAAGCGCCGTACCGCCGAAGTAAAAATCTACACCAAATTTTGTGCGGAAGAAATCCGGCAAAATGGCAATCGCGCACACGAAAATCGCGCCGCAGAAAGTTAAGCGGTTCATCACCCACTCAATGTAGTTTTTAGTCGGGTCTCCGGGGCGAATACCCGGAATAAAGCCGCCCCATTTCTTCATGTTATCCGCCAAGTCCGCGGGGTTAACCGTCATGGAGTTGTAAAAATAGCAGAAGAAAATAATCAAGCCCGAGAACAACAGCATATACCATATATTGCTGGGGTTCATATAGCTCATCAGCGTTTGGGCCCAGGGAGCTTCTTGGTTAAAGCTGGCTATCGTAAGCGGCAAAGAAATGACGGAAGAGGCAAAAATTACCGCAATCACGCCGCTTTGGTCTATCTTGAGCGGCAGATAGCTGGTTTGCCCGCCATACATTTTATTGCCTACCTGGCGTTTGGCATATTGCACCGGTATCTGGCGTTGGGCCGTTTCCAGCCAAACCACCAAAGCGGTAATAACCGCCACCGCGGCCAAAATGACTAACGCCATAAAGAAATCCATCTCATCCGTTTTAACGCGGTTGACCACTTCCATAATGGCGCTGGGCAAACGTTCCACAATGCCGGCAAAAATGATTAAGGAAATACCGTTCCCAATCCCTTTTTCCGTAATTTGTTCACCCAACCACATTACAAACATGGTGCCCGCCGCTAACGTAAGCACCGTGGTAATAAAAAACATTACCGACGGATTGACCACCGCGGACATGCCGCCCGCGCCCTCTACCTTGGTAATGGCAAAGGTCATCATGGCGCCCTGTAACAGGGCCAAAAACAACGCAAAAATACGGGTAATCTGGTTTTCTTTTCTCCGGCCGCTTTCGCCTTCCTTATGCATGCGGTCCAACGCGGGGAAAATATGCGCCCCGCGCACGAGCCCCATGATAATGGAAGCGTTAATGTACGGCATAATACCCAAAGCCAGAATGGAAAAACGCCCTAAAGCGCCCCCGGAAAACAGGTTCATAAAACCTAAAATTCCGTTTTCATGCTGGGCAAACATTTGGCGGAGCACTTCCGCATTGATGCCGGGTATCGGGATTGCGGACGCAATCCGGAAAACAGCCAACGCCCCTATCAAGAAGAGAAGCCTCTTCTTGAGTTCGGGGGCGTTGAAGATATTTGCAACCGTATTGTTGGTATCCATTATTTGGTCTTCTTTTCAATAACGGTAACGGTGCCGCCGGCTTTCTCAATCGCCGCTTTGGCGGTGGAGGAAAAACCGTGGGCGGACACTTTCAGCGCTTTGGTCAGTTCACCCATGGCGAGGACTTTTACGCTGGTGGCGTCATGAATAGCGCCGGCTTTTTTCAAAGCTTCGGGGGTTACTTCTTCACCCGCTTTAAAGAGTTTTTCCAACGTGCCTACGTTGACATAGTCAAACCGTCTGGCAAAATCTTTGTTGGAAAAACCGCTCTTAGGCGTATGGCGGATCAAAGGCATCTGTCCGCCTTCTTTGCTTTCTTTGCGGGTATTGCCGGAGCGGGAAGTCTGCCCTTTCATACCTTTGGTGCAGTAGTTACCCAAGCCGGAACCCGGGCCGAGGCCCAGTCTTCTTTTGGCTTTTCTGGAGCCATGTTTAGGGAAAAGTTTATTCAAAGTTACCATATCTTTTTCTCCACAAAACTATTCGGCCTTGGCGGCTTCGGCTTGCGCTTCGGCTTTCGGGGCGTCCGCCTCAACAGGGGCGGCTTTACCGCGCAGCACATCCACGGTTTCTTTGCTCTTGAGCAGTTTTAAGGCTTCCAACGTGGCATATACTAAATTGCACGGATTGGTGCTGCCCAAGCTTTTGGCCAACACGTCTTTGATGCCGGCGGCTTCAAACACCAGGCGCACACCCGCGCCGGCGATTACGCCGGTACCGGGGGCGGCGGGTTTCATCCATACGGAAGAAGAACCGAACTTGCCGATTACTTCATGCGGAATGGTTTCGCCCACAACCGGGAAAGAAATCATGTGTTTGCGGGCGTGGGATTCAGCCTTGGCGATAGCCAGTTGAACCTGGTTCGCTTTGCCGATGGCCACGCCGATTTTGCCGGAGCCGTTGCCAACTACTACCAACGCGCGGAAACCGAAACGTTTACCGCCTTTTACCACTTTGGCCGTGCGGGCCACGTGGATTACAGTGGATTTTCCTTCCATCGCCGGTTTGGCTTTAGGAAACTCGGCTCTTTTGCCTTTCGCTTCTTTTTTGTTTTCGCTCTTCAGCGTTTCATTAGACATTAAATTCACCTGTAACTCTTAGAATTTTAAGCCTGCTTCTCTGGCGGAATCAGCAAGCGCTTTAATTCTGCCGTGGTAGACTCTGCCGCCGCGATCAAACATCACTTCGGTAATACCTTTTTCCAAAGCTTTCTTGGCGATTACGGCGCCCAAGGCTTTGGCGGCTTCAATGCTTTTGCCAGAAGCTTCATATTTGCCGTTCAATTCGGCAGACAAGGTGGTGGCAGACACTAACGTGCTGTGGGTCTTGTCGTCAATGATTTGGGCATAAATGTATTTTAAGCTTCTGTAAACGGACAGTCTCGGTCTGTGAGCGCCGGTGGCCAGCAGGTGGCCGCGGCTTCTGTCTTTTCTGTATTGGTATCTTTCCTGTTTAGTAGCCATAATTATTTGCCTCCCGCCGCAGTTTTACCGGCTTTGCGAACAATGTGCTCGCCTTGGTATTTAATACCGCTGCCCTTGTAGGGTTCCGGAGGTCTGATTCTTCTAATCTTAGCAGCAAAGTCACCCACTAAAAATTTATCGCTTCCTTTAATGGAAACCGCACCGCTTTTGCCGTCTACGGTTACGGTTAAACCTTGCGGAATGTCCATATTCACCGGGTGGGAAAAGCCCAATTCCAGGTTTAATTTGGTGCCCGCCACGGAAGCACGATACCCTAAACCGTTGATTTCCAATACTTTGGTAAAACCGTTGGTTACGCCTTCAACAATGTTGAAAACGTTCGCGCGGGTGGTGCCGTGAATGGCGTTGAGTTCTTTTTCCTTCCCTTCCGGGATAGCAAAAGAAAGGACATTGTCTTTAAAGTTGATGGTCACGTCCGCCGGGCAAGTGTAAGACAAGGTGCCCAACGCGCCGGTGGCGGTAATGGTTTGCCCTTTTACTTCCACTTTGGTTTTGGCGGGAACATTGATTACTTTTTTACCAATTCTGCTCATATTCCCCCCTTACCAAACCTGGCACAGCAATTCGCCGCCCATCTTTTGGGCTTTGGCTTGGCTGTCGGTCATGATGCCTTTAGACGTAGACAAAATGGTAATGCCAAAAGCACCGCGGACTTTGGGAATGTTGTTGTACGCGCTGTACACCCGCTGCCCCGGTTTGGAAACTCTTCTGAGCCCTTGGATTACGCATTCGTTTTCAGGCGTATATTTGAGGAAAACTCTCACTACGCCGCCTTTGGTTTCGTTATGCACGGCTTTGAAATTGGCAATATAGCCTTCTTCTTTCAAAACGCGGGCAATTTCCGTTTTAATCTTGGAAAAAGGAATATCCACTTTTTCCTTCTTTTTCATGTTGGCGTTTCTTATTCTGGTTAAGAAATCTGCGATTGGATCCATGTGTATAGGCCGCCCTTTCAGAACACTTTCCGCTTAGCGGAGTTAATCCGATAAGGCGCCTCCTCCTGTAAATTTTACCAGCTTGATTTTCTAAGACCCGGGATTAAACCCTGGTGTGCCATCTTTCTCAGGCAGATACGGCAGAGACCGAAGTCGCGATAATAACCTCTCGCGCGGCCGCAGATCTGGCATCTGTTATGATACCGCACGGCAAACTTTTGGTCTTTAGCCATTTTTGCAACCCATGCTTTGGTAGCCATAAAGTGTTTGCTCCTTATTTAGCAGCCGCTTTGCGAAAAGGCATACCCATGTAAGTCATGAGCAGGCGGCCGGCTTCGTCGTTCTTGGCCGTGGTGACGAACGTAATGTTCATACCATGGGCTTTGGGTGATTTTTCCACATCAATTTCCGGGAAAATATAGTGTTCTTTAATACCCAGGTTTAAATTGCCTTTGCCGTCAAAAGCTTTGTCGTTAAAGCCCTGAAAGTCGCGGATGCGGGGGCAGGCAATGCAAATAAAGCGTTCCAAGAATTCATACATTCTGGCGCCGCGCAAAGTAACGCGCACGCCAATGGGCATCCCTTCTCTAAGTTTAAAGTTGGAGATGGATTTCTTGGCTCTTCTTACCTGTGCAGACTGGCCGGCAATAGCGGTCAAGTCTTCACGGGCAACGTCTAACGCTTTAATGTCTTCGCGGGCGTCTTTCACGCCTACGTTGATGACGATTTTTTCCAGCTTCGGCACGGCCATGGGGCTTTTTTGTCCCATTTCTTTAAGCAAAGCAGGCAGTACTTTTTCTTTGTACAGTTTCTGCAGTCTGGGCTGGTAATCTGACGGAACTTTCGTATTCTTCGTTTCTTTTGTCATTTTAACTTTACCTAGATTAAATGATCGGCTCATTGCATTTGCGGCATACGCGCGTTTTGGTACCATCGGCCGCTATTTGAATTTTAGGGGTCATGGCTTTTTTGCACTTGCCGCACACCACTGCCACGTTGGAAGCGTCTAAAGCCGCTTCCATCTTGGTGATGCCGCCTTGTTTGTTTTGGGAAGGCTTAACGTGTTTAGAAATCATATTAATACCCACCACTACCACTTTGTTCTTGGACGGGTTGACAGATTTCACTTCACCTTTTTTGCCTTTGTCCTTGCCGGACAAAACCAACACAGTGTCTTTTTTCTTGATAATCATACTATACTACCTCGGGGGCCAGAGAGATGATTTTCAGGAAATTCTTTTCCCGCAGTTCTCTCGCAATAGGGCCAAACACACGCGTGCCTTTAGGTTCGCCATTATCGTTAATGATGCAAACAGCGTTGTCATCAAAGCGGATATAGGAACCGTCTTTACGTCTTTTTTCGCGGGCTACGCGTACTACTACCGCGCGCACCACGTCGCCTTTTTTAATGGCGGAAGTAGGGATCGCATCTCTGACGGAGCACATCACGACGTCTCCCAAAGTTGCGATATCCCGGTGGTGGCCACCGCGCACCTTAAAGCATTGTACTTTGCGGGCGCCGGAATTGTCGGCCACGTTGAGGATGCTTCTGAGTTGAATCATAGTTTAATAACTCCGTAAGTTTTAAAAACTAAGCTCTGGCTTTTTCCACAATTTTGGAAACACGCCATTTGGTCGTTTTGGACACGGGGCGAGTGCTCATAATTTCCACTTTATCCCCGATTTTGCTCTCGTTGCCTTCGTCGTGCGCATGGAATTTGGCCGCTCTTTTCAGCGTTTTGCTGTACAGACCGGTACGAACCAGACGTTCCACGAGTACGGTGCGGGTTTTGTTCATCTTGTCAGAAACCACAACGCCGGTGAGAACTTTTCTTTGTCCACGGGATTCTTGTTTTTCCATATTTAAAACCTCTAGTTCTGCTCTTTCTTCTGGTTGATCAAGGTCTGCAGAAGAGCAATCTCGCGTCTTACAGCCCGGATTTCCATCGGGTTGGCGATGGGGGTGGTGCTGTGTTTGAAAAGAAGGTTGAATTTCTTTTCTTTCGCTTTACCGAGGGCTTCTTGTAATTGAGCCACGGTTTTTTGTTTCAAAGCTTCTTTTTCGTTCGTCTTCATACTATCTTCTCGTCACCAATTTAGTTCTGATGGGCAGTTTGTCGGCGGCCAGCTTCATGGCTTGTTTGGTATCTTCCAGCGTGGCGCCTTCCAACTCAAACAACACTCTGCCGGGTTTTACGACACACACCCAATGATCCGGAGCCCCTTTACCTTTACCCATACGGGTTTCAGCCGGGTGTTTGGTGATGGCTTTATCCGGGAAAATGCGAATCCAGAGTTTACCTTTCTTCTTGATGAATCTGGACAGCGTAATACGGGCAGCTTCTATCTGCCGGGCGGTGATCCATTTGGGTTCCAATGCTTTCAGCCCATACTCACCGAACACAACCTCAGCGCCTCTTTTGGCATTGCCTTTAATGCGGGGGGCGCTAAACGGTTTGCGATATTTTACTCTTTTAGGCATTAACATAAGTAAAGACCTCTACTATTTAGCTTCCTTGGCCGGAGCAACGACTTCCGTGACGCCTTCGGCAGAAACGCTTTCCATATCTCTATGTTTTTTAAGTTCCTGCATAATCTCTTTGGGAGATTTGGCAAAGTGCGTTCTCTTAAAGATCCACACTTTTACGCCAATTTTACCGCTGATGGTGGACGCTTCCGTAAAACCGTAATCAATATCCGCGCACAGGGTGTGCAGCGGTACGCGGCCTTCGCGTTTCCATTCGGTGCGGGCAATTTCGGCACCGCCTAAACGGCCGGATACCATAATTTTAATACCCAACGCTTTGCCAGCTAAGGCTTTTTCAATCGCTTTCTTGATGGCGGCGCCATAGTGGGCGCGTTTTTCAAGCTGCATGGCGATGGACTGCGCCACCAGCTGGGCATCCGTTTCCGGGCTCTTGATTTCAATGACGTTCACAAAGGTTTTGCTGCCGGTGAGGGCTTCAATTTCTTTGCGAAGGGCTTCAATATCGGCCCCTTTCTTGCCAATCACCACACCCGGGCGGGCGGTGTGAATGTTTAAGCGCAGGAAAGCGCCGGCACGTTCAATGCCTACGTAGCTTACGGCAGCCATTTTGAACTTGTCATCAACAATTTTGCGAATTTGGAAATCTTCCATAATAAGCGCCGGCATATTCTTGGGGGCGAACCAGCGGGAACGCCAATCCTGAATATAACCCAGTCTTATTGAACGGGGGTGAATCTTATGTCCCATATCTTAGCGACCTCCCTTTTTTTCGTCGGAAACGATGACAGTCAGATGGCACATGCTCTTTTTGTAGGGCATAGCGCGGCCTTGCGGGCCGGGCTGAACTCTTCTTAAGTGATTGCTGGGCCCTAAATTGGCAAAGGCTTCTTTAATGAACACTTTGCTCATATCCAGTTTTTTGCCCGCTTTTACTTCCAGGTTGGCGGCAGCGCTGTGAACCGTTTTGAACACGAGATCAGAGGTTCTTTTGGCAATGAACGGAAGGACGTCTTCCGCCGCTTTGACATTTTTACCGCGGATCTGGTCCAACACGAGGTTCACCTTGCGGCTACCGTACCGTTGAAATTTAGCTTTTGCACAAGCTTCCATATCAAATCCTCAACTCTTATTTCAAGGCGGTGGAGTCTTTGGTCATACCACCGTGGCCTTTGAATACCCGGGTGAAAGAAAATTCACCGAGTTTGTAACCTACCATTCTCTCAGAGACATAGATGGGAAGGAACTTTCTGCCGTTATGCACCAAGAAGGTGTGTCCCACAAATTCGGGAACAATCGTGCAGGCTCTCGCCCACGTTTTGATAGGTTTCTTTTCATTGGAAGAGTTCATCGCTTGAACTTTTTCCAACAGGTTTAAATCTACATAAGGACCTTTTTTAGTTGATCTTCCCATAATTACTTACCAGCCTTATTTTTTCTTCTGTCGCTGACGATCATCCAACCAAACGCTTTCTTAGTGGAGCGGGTCTTCAAACCGCGAGTCTGTTGGTTCCAGGGGGAACGAGGTATGTTGCCGCCTTTGCCGTGTCCGCGGCCGCCGCCCATCGGGTGGTCCACTGCGTTCATGGCGCTGCCGCGTACAGTCGGGCGGATACCGCGGTGACGGTTGCGGCCGGCGTTACCAATTACCACGTTGGCGTGGTCTACATTGCCGACTTGCCCTATCGTAGCGCAGCAGGCGCTGGGCACCAGGCGGATTTCGCCGGACGGCATTTTGATGTGGGCATATTCCGCTTCGCGGGCCATCAGCTGGGCTTGAGAGCCGGCGCTTCTGGCAAGCTGGGCGCCTTTGCCTACTTGCAGTTCAATGGCGTGGATAAAAGTACCTTCAGGAATATTTTTAAGAGCAAGGCAGTTACCCACTTTAATTTCAGCAGTAGGGCCGGACATTAATACGTCCCCCACTTTTACGCCAACCGGGTGAAGAATGTATCTCTTTTCGCCGTCGGCATAATTCAAAAGACAAATACGGGCGCTGCGGTTCGGGTCGTACTCAATGGCAACAACCTTGGCCGGAATGCCCAGTTTTTCTCTCTTAAAATCAATTTGTCTGTAAGCGCGTCTGTGTCCGCCGCCAATGTGGCGAACCATGACCATACCGGTGTTATTGCGTCCGCCGGTTTTGCGCAGACCTTTGGTTAAGCTCTTCTCCGGGGTTTTTTTGGTGATTTCCGAAAAGTCGGCCACCGTAATTGTTCTGCGGGAAGGGGTATAAGGTCTAAATGACTTAATAGGCATAGTTAGTAGTTCTCCTTAATACTCTACTTAGCAGTGGCTTCCACCACTTCTATTTTATCGCCTTCTTTAAGGGTTACGAAAGCTTTCTTGTAGTCAGGTCTTTTCCCTTCGTACCGACCCATACGGTGCGTTTTGCCCGTAACGGTGATGGTGTTGATTTTAACAACGGTAACGTTAAAGATCTTTTCTACGGCAGTTTTGATTTCGCCCTTAGATGCATCTTTGGATACCACAAAACCGTAGCGGTTTTGGGAATCTCTGGCAATCAGGCTCTTTTCAGTCAAAAGAGGCTTCTTTAAAATATCGTAAGTGCGGGTCATTATTTGGCCTCCTTAGCGAACGTAGCGCTGATTTTTTCTAACGCTTCCTTGGTCATGATTACCTTGGTGCTGTTAAGCACTACATAGGCATTGACGTCTTCAGGCAGCATATGGGTAAGCCCGGCAATGTTGCGGCTGGCCAGTTTGGTGTTGGCATCCGTAAAATTGCCCAACAAAAGCGGTTTGCGGCCGGCGGACAATGTTTCCAACACGGCGGCGAAACCTTTGGTTTTGGGTTCGCTTACTTTCAAATCTTCCAATACAACCAGGTTGCCTTCAGAAAGTTTGGTAGACAACGCCATGGCTAAAGCCAAGCGGCGTTTGCCGGCGGGCAGTTCCTGGCGGAAAGAGTGCGGGGTGGGGCCGAAAGCCACGCCGCCATGGCGGAATTGGGGAGCCCGCAAGCTGCCCTGACGCGCACGGCCGGTGCCTTTCTGCTTCCACGGTTTTTTGCCGGTGCCGGAAACTTCACTGCGGGTTTTCACATCGGCGGTGCCGCTTCTTTGGTTGGCTAAGAAAGCGGTGACGACTTCGTGCAAGAAAGTGGGGTTCGCTTTAACGGCAAACAAGCTTTCCGGCAAAGCGCACGTCCCTTTTTCTTGACCTTTGATATCTAAAACTTTTGTTTCCATAGGTCCAAGTCCTTACTTCTTGTTAGCGGCTTTGGAGGCAGAAATTTTCTGCACGATGGGAGCCACTACATGTTTTCTGTTTTTGGAAGTTTCCAATACGGACACGATGGAGCCTTTGGCGCCCGGCACGGAACCTTTTAAGAAAAGGAGACCGTTTTCGCTGTCCACTTTGATAACTTCAATTTTGGATACGGTGTGGGTGGTGGTGCCGTAATGCCCAGCCATGCGCTGGCCGGAAAGCACTTTACCCAAAGAACGGCGGGAGCCCAAAGAACCCGGGGCTCTTTCTCTGTCAGACGCACCGTGGGAAGCAGGCTGACCGGCAAAGCCGTGGCGCTTCATGGCGCCGGCATAACCGTGGCCTTTAATTTTACCCTGTACGTCTACATAATCGCCGGGTTTAAATACTTTTTCAAGTGAAATGACTTGGCCAATTTCAAAACCGTTCACGTCGGCAACACGGCATTCCTTCATATGTTTGACCGGCGAGGCGTTTACTTTTTTAAAGTAACCGAGTTCAGGTTTGTTCAGTTTGCTTTCTTTCACTTCGCCAAAACCTACGCAAACGGCGTTGTAGCCGTCTTTTTCTATGGTTCTGACACGCACAACCTTGCAGGGGCCCGCTTTTACTACGGACACGCCATACAGATTGCCTTTTTCATCAAAGAGCTGGGTCATGCCGATTTTTTCGCCTAATACAAAGCGGAAAGTTTCGGGAGCTTCTTTGACAGTTTCTGCTTTGGCCGCTTCAGCAACGGGGGTTGCCTCTTGGGCACCAGCAGCTTGTTTGATTTCTTCTGTCATAGTGTCTTAATTTCCTTAATTGCTTTTAATGGCCACATCTACGCCGGCGGGCAAATCAAGCTTCATTAATTCGTCCACAGTTTTAGAGGTGGGGCTTTTTAGATCAATCAGTCTTTTGTGAATACGCATTTCAAACTGTTCTCTGCTTTTCTTGTCGGTATGGGGGGAGCGAAGCACCGTGTACTTCTTAATCCGAACCGGCAATAAAACAGGACCCGCCACGATGGCACCCGTTTTTTGGGCAGTTTCCACAATGCGGGAAACCGAGGTGTCCAACATGCGATGGTCATAAGAACGCAATTTAATGCGGATTCTTTCTTGGCTCAACACATGAGCTTTTTTATCTGTTTTTTCTGCCATTTTGTTTTCCTTAAAACAACTTTTGTAAAAAAATTATACGACAGAAAATCCTTCCCCGGTTCGTCTCCTACGACGAGCCGGTAAGGAATTTTGCTGCCATGCTTCTAAATTCGGTACTCTTTATTATACCAAAAATAGGGGCGCTTGTGGGGGAATTTTACTAGCCGTTTTCACCGTTGGGCGTTCAAATCCGCCTCCTAAAATTCGCTTGTATATATTGTATAATATCCCTATTGTATTGTAAAGAGTTTATCTTTTGGCATATTAAAAAGAGACAATAACCATGGAACAAGATCCATTATCTCAAACAATCTTAATGAACAAATGCAAAAAACAACCAATTCTTGTGGATGGGCCTGTTTCTTTTGTTCACATTAGCCGCAATGGCTTTTATTTCACCCGAAACCCGTTTGGCAAAAATCATAAAATATCCTTTCCAACAAGCCTATGACTCATGGCAAATGCTGAAGTTTTTCTCCCTTTTTATAACCGCTTTATTATTATTTGGGATTTGGGTGGAATGGTCCTTATTACAAACCGCGCCACAGCACGTCACCACTCCGATGTCACAACAGGTGATGAGCTGGGTATTAATATTAACCCCTTTTTTTATTTTACTAAGCATAGCCGCTTGGTTTACACGCCCATATGAAAACCCCTCCCTGCTGCAACAATGTTTAAGAATCTATTTGTTTATATGGGTAAAATATTGCCTGATACTCCTCTCTTTGCGGCAGTTTTTCTTTGAGTTTTCTTCTGTGATGCAGCATTTCCACCAGTCCAATTTGTGGTATTGGTGGCTTTCCCATCCAAACGAACCCTATCCGCAGAATCTGTTGGCCTCCATAGAAGAAGCAAAAAAGCGTTCCCTGCCCAACAACAGCCAGAAAACCCGCCTCTGCACGCGCAGCCACAGGAGCAATTCCCCAAAAAGGGAAACACCTCCCCTTTATATATGATGGTGTTGTCCCAAGATTTAGATAAGGTAAAACAAGCGTTGCTAAACGGGGCGGACGTGAATGCTCCTTACCCTGAAAACGGCAATACTCCCCCGCACATAGCCGCCTTAAACGGTTATACGGAAATTGTAAAGTTATTATTGGCGCAACCTTATATAGATAAAAACATCAAAAATAAAGAAGGCAAAACCGCGTTGGATTTGGCAAAAGAGCGAAACAGAACTGAAGTATTCCATCTGCTGTCGTAACTTTAATATTATGTTAAGATGCCAAAAGGCCCCGGGCATAACCCAGGGCTTTTAGTTAAAAAGAACCGTTCCAAAAACAAGGAGTGGCCGTAAATAAAAAAGAGGTTTAAGGCAGAATATTTTTCAGTTGCGCTTTAACTTCCCGCGTTTTTTGCTGGGGATTAAAGCCCCAAGTTAAATCCAACTGATAATCCGTTTTTCCTTCCAGCGGGGTTTCCCAGGCAATATCCCCTTTTAACACGTCCTTCCGTACAATGTTTTGAAAAGGCGTTCCCGCTTTTAAATATAAATAATAAGGTGCGGACTCAGTCTCTTCCTTCACGGTATAAGAACCTGGGATTAAAAGGGTATCTTCCAGCGCAGAAAAAGGCAGGTCTGTATGAATTTTTAATACGGACTGCCCTCCCCCCATAAACCGGGCTACCAAACCAAACGTCTCCCGGCGCAAAGAACCTCTTATTTCCATATCCGAGGCGGAAAATGTATCCGGGTTTACCCCGGCCGCCCCCACCTGGGCCGCATATTGCTTTTCTTTTATCGCGCCGGAAGGCATATCAAACTCCCAGCGAAACGGCTTAAAACCCGGAGCGGCAAGGGTAACATAACGGGTGCCTTGGCCTAAATAAACGGCATATCCTTGTGTGGTTTTTTCCACGCCGCATCCGCCGATAGCGGACATCTGAAAATCCAATGAGGGTATTTGGCTCTCAACCAAAAGAAGCCCGCATTCTAGCCCGTTCATATCCAAACGGCTTTGGGATTCTTCCAGCGCGGCAATTTCTTGAACGGGAGAAACCTGAAATTCATATCCATGCACCCCCCCTGCTGTTAAAAGCAGGGCGAAAACATACAGAATTTTTTTCATATTGGTTTCTCCCGTTCAGCTTTGGCTTATTTACCAAAATAGCTTTCCATGGGTTTGGGCTCCCCGATGCAAATGTTCTGTTCGCATTTAGGGGTAATTTCCACATAGCACATTTCACGCGTGCACGGAGCTATTTCGCACTCTTCGGCCCAAATTTTATTTACCTTTTCCGCCGCTTTGGTATTCACCGCCGCATAGCCGGCACAAGGGCAGCAGCCTTTTTTAACGGCTACGCAATCGGCATCCGTTTTGCAGGATTTATCCGCCTTGGCAATGGCTTTGGTGACGGCTTCCGGCGTTGCATTAATACCCACCGGTTTAGGAGCAGAGGCCGCGCAAGCCGCCAATAAACCTGTTCCCATCAATAAAAAGAATACTTTTTTCATAATATCTCTCCTTATCTGGCAAAGTAAGATTCTATCGGTTTAAGGGTACCGGTACAAACATTGTTTTTACACACGGGGTCAATTTCCACATAGCACATTTGCAAGGTGCAGGGAGCGGCGGCGCAAGCCGCGTTCCACTGGTTTTGCAAATCTGCCGCGGCGGATTTGTTTACCGATTCATACCCCTGGCACAGGCAACAGCCTTTTTTAACGGCGGCGCAGTCCGCATCCGTTCTGCAAGACTTATCCGCCTTTTCTACCAATTGGGTATATTGCGCGGGGGAAATATTTTCTGTCACTTTTTTACTGGCTCCCGCGCAAGCACATACAAATAATACTGCCCCTAACAAGACGATACTTTTTTTCATAATTTTCACCTAATTCCCTGCTAATTTGCCCACACAGCGGTTATTTTGGCAGGAAACATCCAAATCCGTAAAGCACATTACCTGCAAGCACGGGGCGGAAGTACATTCCGCCACCCATTTGGCGCGCAACGCGGCCGCCGCGCGGCGGTTTACGGCCACTTTACCGTCACAGCGGCAGCAAGTGCGGTTAACGGCCACACAATCTGCGTCTGTTTGACAGTCTCTGTTGGCTTCAATAATACCTTGGTAGGTATTGCTTTTGTCCGCCGAAGCACAACCAGCCAATAGCGCCCCAAAAAGAACCAACCCTACAAACAATACTCCTCTTTTCATATAAAATTCTCCGTTATATGTACAATTACGTCTATATTATATCAAAATCAACGAATGCTTTCTGCGTTAGCCTGCTGTAAACGGCAGCGGCCGTTATCACACCAGGTTTTGATGTGGGATGTATCCGGCGTTTTTTCACAGCGGGTGTACCAATCCGCCTCCCGTATACGGTTTAAATCAGGCACTTCCATACGGTTTACCGCCGCATACCCCCACTGCGGATACCGGCAAGACAAAAGAACCGCCGTACAATCCGCGTCCGCCGTACAAGCTACATGTACTTTTTCAATATAATAAGCCATAGTGGCATTCATGTGTTTTTCCAAACTGCCGCCGCACCCCGCCAACATCACGGCGGCTATTATCCAAAATCCGTGTTTCATATATTGTATTGTAACAAAATTTTGGCTAATATCCAGCTTTACTTTTTGTTTTTTACATACGTTTAAAAACAGTTTTTGACCCGATAAACCAATAAAAACGGGGAGGTATGTACATACCTCCCCGTAACAACTCAAACTGCTTCGATTAGGCGGCCACTTTGTCAGCGGTTCTCTTCTCAATAATGGCTTTGGCCACGTTTGCGGGAACTTCAGCATAGTGGCTGGGTTCCATGGTGAACGAAGCACGGCCCTGAGACAAAGAGCGCACCGTAGTAGCATAACCGAACATCTCGGCCAGCGGCACTTCCGCGCGTACATAGCGCACGTTGCCGCGCACGCCCATTTCGCCAATTTGACCGCGGCGGGAGCTCAAGTCACCAATAATATCCCCCAGGTTGGCTTCCGGAGCGACCACTTCCACTTTCATAATCGGTTCCAGAATAATAGGGGCGGCTTTCTTGGCGCCGTCTTTCAAGGCCATGGAAGCGGCGATTTTAAAGGCCATTTCGGAGGAGTCTACTTCGTGGAAGGACCCGTCGAACACGGCTACTTTAATATCCACCAACGGATAACCGGCTATTGCGCCGTTATCCAACGCTTCACGGCAGCCTTTTTCAATGGCAGGAATATATTCTTTCGGAATGCGGCCCTGGGTGATTTCGTTAACGAATTCAAACCCTTTGCCTTTTTCCTGCGGTTCCAGGCGCAAGAACACGTGACCGTATTGACCACGTCCGCCGGACTGACGCACGAATTTGGTTTCCTGTTCCACCGTCTTGGTGATGGTTTCGCGGTAGGCTACCTGCGGGGCGCCTACATTGGCTTGCACGTTAAATTCACGTTTCATGCGGTCCACAATAATATCCAAGTGAAGTTCGCCCATACCGGAAATTTCGGTCTGGCCGGTTTCTTCATTGGTGCGGACGCGGAAAGTTTGGTCTTCTTCCGCCAAGCGGGCCAACGCGTTGGACATTTTTTCTTCATCTTCCTTGGATTTCGGTTCTACCGCAATGGTGATAACCGGTTCAGGGAAGGTGATGCTTTCCAACACAATCGGATGATCAGGCGCGCAGATGGTTTGACCCACGCGGGCGTTTTTAATAGCCACGGTGGCGGCGATTTCGCCGGCGCTCAATTCTTTTACTTCTTCGCGTTTATCGGCCATCATACGCATCATGCGGCCTACGCGTTCCGTGGCGTTTTTGCCGGGGAACAAGACCGTATCGCCCGCTTTCAGCGTACCGGAATAAATGCGGAAAAAGCTCAGTTTACCCACAAACGGATCCGTTTGAATTTTAAAGATAAGGCCGCAGAAAGGCTCTTTATTAGAGGCTTTGCGTTCTTCGGTATCACCGGTGTTGGGGTTGGTTCCTTTAATGGCGGGAACGTCTTCAGGAGAGGGAAGGTAATCGTTCACGCAGTCCAACAAGGGCTGTACGCCTTTGTTTTTGTAGGAAGAACCGCAAATAACCGGGAAGAACTTACCCGTAAGCGTACCCTTGCGGATCGCTTTCTTGATTTCTTCTACGGAGAAATTCGTTTCGCCGTTTAAGTAACGTTCCATAATGGCTTCATCAAAATCGGCGATTTTTTCAATCATTTCCGTATGGGCTTTTTCAGCGGCTTCTTTCAAATCCGCCGGGATTTCCACTTCATTAAAGGTAGCGCCGTTGTGGTCGCCGTCCCAAATGACGGCTTTCATCTTTACCAAATCCACAATGCCCACAAATTTGTCTTCAGCGCCTACCGGCAGCTGAATGGGGCAGGCGTTTCCGCCCAGTTTTTCTTTAATGGAATTGGCGGAGCGGATAAAATCGGCGCCGATGCGGTCCATCTTGTTGATGTAGGCGATGCGGGGTACGCCGTATTTATCAGCCTGGCGCCATACGGTTTCAGATTGAGGTTCCACACCCTGTACACCGTCAAAGCAGCACACGGCGCCGTCCAAAACGCGCAAAGAACGTTCCACTTCGGCGGTAAAGTCTACGTGGCCGGGGGTGTCAATGATGTTTAACTGGCAGTCTTTCCATACGCAGTAGATGGCGGCGGAAGTGATCGTAATGCCTCTTTCACGTTCCTGTTCCATCCAGTCCGTCACGGAAGCGCCGTCATGCGTTTCCCCGATTTTGTGCACTTTACCGGTGTAGTAAAGAATTCTTTCAGAGGTGGTGGTTTTACCCGCGTCAATGTGCGCGATAATACCGATGTTTCTGATTTTATTTAAAGGGTAAGTTTTAAATTCGGCCATATCTTATTCCCAATTACCATTTAAAATGGGCAAAAGCGCGGTTGGCTTCGGCCATTTTATGCACGTCTTCTCTTTTCTTAAACGCGGTACCTTCTTTTTTGGAGCCCAAGATGATTTCTTCGGCCAGTTTTTCGGCCATCGGGCGGCCTTTGCGGCTCTGCGCGGCGCCAATTAACCAGCGCATAGCCAAAGAGGTGCTGCGAAGGGGTTTCACTTCCGTGGGAACCTGATACGTGGCACCGCCCACGCGGCGGGCTTTTACTTCCACCAACGGGCGGACGTTTTCAATGCATTTGTTGAATACGTCCAAAGCGTTTTCTTTGGTTTTCTCGGCAATGATAGCCATGGCACCGTCCAAGATTTTCTCGGCGGTAGACGTCTTTCCTTCAAAATTTAATTTATTAATGAACCGGGAAACCAACACGGAATTGTATTTAAAATCCGGTGCGGGTTGCGGTCTTCTGTCTCTGGGTCTTAAACCTTTTCTAGGCATATTCTTCTAACTCCTGAAATTATTTACCGGCCTTGGGTCTCTTTACGCCGTAAAGAGATCTGCCCTGTTTTCTGTTTTCCACGCCGGACGCGTCCAACGCGCCGCGGATGATGTGATAACGCACACCCGGCAAGTCTTTCACACGGCCGCCGCGCACGAGCACGATAGAGTGTTCCTGCAAGTTGTGGCCTTCTCCGGGAATATAAGCGGTGACTTCCATTTTAGAGGTCAGCTTCACGCGGGCAACCTTTCTTAAAGCAGAGTTAGGCTTTTTGGGGGTTGTGGTGTAAACACGGGTGCAAACGCCGCGTCTTTGCGGGCAAGCTTGCAACGCCGGGGATTTCGTTCTGTGAATTTCTTTCGCCCGTCCGTATTTTACTAATTGGTTTACTGTTGGCATTACTTCTCTCCTGTTTCTTTGCGTTTTTCTTCAAACTCTTCGGCTATTTGCCGGGCGGATATACCTGTACCCGCCGGGATCAAATGGCCTACAATTACGTTTTCTTTCAGGCCCTGCAATTCATCAACTTGGCCCGTGATTGCGGCATCCGTCAGGACTTTTGTCGTCTCCTGGAAGCTTGCCGCGGATATAAAGGATTCGGACGCTAAAGACGCTTTGCTGATACCCAAAAGGATGGTTTCGGCATCGGCCATGCGTTTGCCGGCTGCTTTCATTTTCGCGTTTTCACGCAGCCAGCTGGCGCGGCTGATGATTTCCCCTTTCAGGAAATGCGTGTCTCCCGCGTCCAGAATTTTCACGTTCCCCAACATCTGACGGACAATAACCTCGATATGTCTGTCATTAATCGTAACGCCCTGCAGTCTGTACACTTCCTGGATGGCGTTTAAAAGGAACTCTTGCGCTTCTTTATCACCTTTGACGCGCAATACGTCATGCGGGTCAATGGCGCCGTCGGTCAGGGCTTCGCCCACACCAACGTGGTCGCCTTCGTACACAACCAAGTGCTTCCCTTGCGGAATGCTGTATTGTTTGACCTGGTTGGTCTCTTCGTTGCGTACGACTACTTCAATCAAACCTTTGGGAGAGGTTTCCAAGCTTACGATGCCCTCAAACTCCGAAATAATAGCCGGGTTGCGGGGGCGGCGCGCTTCAAACAACTCCGCAATTCTGGGCAGACCGCCCGTGATGTCTTTGGTGCCGCCGGCTTCACGTCCGATCTTGGCTAAGACGTCTCCGGGTTCTACCTCTTCGCCGCTTTCCACCATTAAAATGGTGTCAATAGGAAGCGGCAAGTTCATTTTGGAACCTTTTCCGTCAATGCTAATGCGCGGGTTCTTTTTACCCATGCGGCTGGCAATAATTTTGCGTTCAATGACACCCGTCACTTTGTTGCGTTCTTCCTGCAGGGTGATACCTTCCACCACATCGGTCAGTTTAACCGTGCCTTTTACTTCGGCAAGCACAGGAATGGAGTGCGGGTCCCATTCGGCCAGCAAGGTTCCTTTTTCCACGGTGGCTTTATCCGCGGTATAAACGGAAGCCCCGTATTGAATCTTATATTCTTTTATTGTACCATTTCCGGCCTCTACAAAGATAGAGCCGTTTCTGGAAATACAAATTTTGTTGTCGTAGCGGTTGGTAATCAGTTTTACGTCTTTAAACGTTACTTTACCGGAAATTTCCGCCACCGCCTGAGAGCGGGACAACACGCGCGACGCCGTACCACCGATGTGGAAGGTACGCAGCGTTAACTGGGTACCCGGTTCACCAATGGACTGGGCCGCAATGATACCCACAGAGTCGCCGGGGTTGCTCTTGCTGGCCGTGGCCAAAGACAAACCATAGCAGCGGGCGCATACGCCGTAGGGCGCTTCACAGGTAAGCACGGAGCGGATGCGTACGGATTCCACACCGTATTTCTTTACCAGTTTGCTCTGTTCCAGGTTAATTAAATCGCCTTCTTTGATGATGGTCAAGTCTTTGCCGTCTTTGGTTTTGACTACAACATCTTCCAAGCTGGTGCGGCCCAAAATACGTTCTTCTATGGGTTCCACCATGTCTTCCCCGCTCATCAAGGATTTGACTACAATCCCGTTATGGGTGCCGCAGTCTTCTTCCGTAATCACTACGTTATGGGCTACGTCTACCAAGCGGCGGGTTAAGTAACCGGCGTCGGCCGTTTTCAAAGCCGTATCGGACAAACCTTTACGACCGCCGTGCGTGGAAATAAAGTATTCCAACACGGACAAGCCTTCGCGGAAGTTGGCGGTAATCGGGTTTTCAATAATTTCACCCTGGCCGCCGGTAAGTTTCTTCTGCGGTTTAGCCATCAAGCCGCGCATACCGGCCAGCTGGCGCACCTGCTGGCGGGAACCGCGGGCGCCGGAATCCGCCATCATGTAGACGGAGTTAAAGCGCTGGCCGCTGTGTTCTTTGTTGGTAGGGTCATATTTGGAATCTTCAAACTTTTTCATTTCTTTGAAGAGTTCCGCCCCCACGTCATCGGTAACGCGGGTCCAAATATCAATAACTTTGTTATAACGTTCGCCTTCCGTAATGATACCCGCTTCCGCCTGGGCCTGAATTTGGGCCACTTGTTTTTTGGCGTCAGCGATGTATTTTTGTTTGGCGGCGGGGATGGTCATATCCGCAACGGAGATGGACAAGCCGGATTTAGTGGCATAGCTGTAACCCATCTTCATGATGTTATCCAAAAGCTGCACGGCGGCGTAGCGGCCGTACTTTTTGCTCTTGTAGCATTCATCCACCAAAGAGGCCAATACTTTTTTATCAACGGTTTTGTTGATGTATTCCCAACCTTTCGGCATCACTTGGTTGAAAATAATGCGGCCTACGGAAGTAAAATCTTTCCATTTGGAAGCGTCGGCTTCTTCTTCGGGCTTTAAGCCGGGTTCAGGAATGGCGTTAATCCCGCGCACTTTAATTTTGGCGTGCAGGGAAAGTTTGCCGTATTCCAAAGCCACCAAGGCTTCTTCTTTGCTGCCGAAAATAGAGCCTTCCCCGATATCTCCGTCTTTAACGGTGGTAATAAAGTTAATACCTAGTACCATATCGTGGGACGGGGTGGCTATCGGCTTGCCGGAAGCGGGAGACAAAATATTGTTGGAAGCCAACATCAAAGAACGCGCTTCCATTTGCGCTTCCAAAGAAAGCGGCACGTGAACGGCCATCTGGTCACCGTCAAAGTCAGCGTTGAAAGCGGCGCAGGTAAGCGGATGCAGCTGAATGGCTTTCCCTTCAATCAGTACCGGTTCAAACGCCTGAATACCCAAGCGGTGCAAGGTGGGGGCGCGGTTTAAAAGAACCGGGTGGTTTTTGGTTACTTTTTCCAAAATATCCCAAATTTCCGGGCGTACACGCTCCAACATTTTCTTGGCGGATTTGAGGGTAACCCCTTCCTTCTTCATCAGTTCGCCAATGATAAACGGTTTAAAAAGTTCCAGCGCCATCAGTTTGGGCAAACCGCACTGGTGGAGTTTCAAGTTCGGGCCTACCACGATAACGGAACGGCCGGAATAGTCCACACGCTTACCCAACAGGTTCTGGCGGAAACGCCCGTGTTTGCCTTTAATGCTGTCAGACAAAGATTTAAGCGGTCTGCCGCCGGGCCCAATGAAAAACTTGCCGCGGGCGCCGTTTTCAATCAAGGCGTCCACCGCTTCCTGCAGGAGGCGTTTTTCGTTGTAAATCATCACTTCCGGCGCACGCAAAGATTCAATGTGTTTCAAGCGGTTGTTGCGGTTAATGATGCGGCGGTACAAGTCGTTTAAGTCAGACGCGGCAAAACGGCCGCCATCCAGCGGAACGAGCGGGCGCAAATCCGGCGGGATGACGGGCAATACGCTCATAATCATCCATTCCGGGCGGTTGCCGCTTTCTTTAAACTCTTCCATCGTTTTAATGCGGCGGATGAGTTTGGTGCGTTCCAATTCGCTTTGCGTGTTTTTCAGCTGTTCGTGCAAAGCGGGAATTTCTTTATCAAAATCAATATCTTCCAGCAGCTTTTTAATGGCCGGGGCGCCAATGTCCACTTTCAAGCGGGCTCCGTGTTTTTTGCGGGCTTCGCGCACTTGAACATCGGAAAGCAAGGTGCCTTTTTTATAATCCGTACGGCCGGTTACGCTGTCCACGCAGTCTTCTATCACCACATAAGCGGCATAATAGACCACGCGTTCCAAATCCGTGGTGCGCATATCCAAAATAATACCGATGCGGGACGGATTTTTGCGTAAAAACCATACGTGGGCCACCGGCACGGCCAGTTCAATATGGCCCATGCGTTCGCGGCGCACTTTGGACTCGGTAATTTCCACGCCGCAGCGGTCGCACTGAATGCCTTTGAATTTTACCCAACGGTATTTGCCGCAGGCGCATTCATAGTCTTTGGTCGGCCCGAAAATGCGTTCGCAGAACAGACCGTCGCGCTCCGGTTTGAGCGTGCGGTAGTTGATGGTTTCCGGTTTTTTTACTTCCCCGTAAGACCAGGACAGAATCTGTTCCGGGCTGGCAATGCCCAACTTAATGGCATCAAAGTCAAAGAAATTTAATTCGCTAAGTTTTTTCACTTTTTTCGTTTGCATGTTCAAAAGCTCCGAACGCTATTTCGTAACGTCTTGCGCCTCTGCGGGGGCGTCTTGTTTAGCCTCTTCTACTTTATCGGAGGCGCAAGGCGCGGCGGCCGCGCCTTCTTCGTCCACTTTTTTCAGCAAGTCTACGCTTAAGCCCAAAGCCTGCAATTCTTTAATTAATACTTTAAAAGATTCAGGCACGCCGGGCTGGGCGGGGGCTTCCCCTTTGACGATGGATTCATACATCTTGGTGCGGCCCACAAAATCGTCAGACTTGACGGTCAAAAACTCCTGCAGCGTGTAGGTGGCGCCGTAACCTTCAATAGCCCACACTTCCATTTCACCGAAACGCTGACCGCCAAACTGCGCTTTACCGCCTAACGGCTGGCGCGTAATTAAGCTGTAAGGACCGGTGGAACGGGCGTGTACTTTGTCTTCCACCAAGTGAATCAGTTTGAGCATATACATGTAACCAATGGTTACTTTTTCTTCAAACGGTTCCCCGGTGCGGCCATCGTACAAGGTGATGCGGCAGTAATCATCCGGCAGGTATTTGGCGGCGTATTCTTCACGCGCTTTGCCGGTAAGGCCTTTGTCGTCCAGAATTTTTTCTTTGGCTTTTTTGATTTGTTCCACCACTTCCGCTTCGCTGGGGCCGTCAAACACCGGGGTGGCGGCATTGTAATGCAAGTGATGCGCCGCCCAACCCAGCATGGTTTCTAACAGCTGGCCCACGTTCATACGGGAAGGAATACCCAACGGGGAAAGCACCACGTCTAACGGAGTGCCGTCCGGCAGGAAGGGCATGTCCTCTTCCGGCAAGATACGCGCCACAATCCCTTTGTTACCGTGGCGGCCGGACATTTTGTCCCCTACGTGCAGTTTGCGTTTGGAAGCGATGAACACTTTAACGGATTTATTTACCGTTACGCCAAGTTCGTCGCCTTGTTTGGAAAATTCAATTTCGCGCGCGTAATGTTCTTCAGCTTTCTTCTCCATCAATTTATACAAGGCGGTTAAACGGGCTTCTTCTTTCTTTAAGTCAGCCTCTTTTTTGATGGTTTCTTTGGCGTTGGCCAAAGCGCGCTTGCGCTGTTCTTTTAAGAGTTCCAACGTAGAATTCTTTTCATCTTCCAGCGCTTTCAAGCGGGCTTTTTCTTCCGCTTTAGTCAGCTTTTCTTTGCGCACAAATACGCGGGTGCCCACTACTTTGCCGCTGGTGCCCGGAGGCACGCGCAAGGAAGCGTCCACCACATCGTCCGCTTTTTTGCCGAAGATGACTTTCAACAGTCTTTCTTCCGGCGTAAGCTGCTGTTCCCCTTTCGGGGTTACTTTACCCACTAAAATATCACCGGGTTCCACCACCGTGGCCGGCAGCACAATGCCGTCATTGTCCAGGTGGGAGAGCGCTTCCGCGCCGATGTTGGGAATATCGCGGGTAATTTCTTCCGCCCCTAATTTGGTGTTGCGGGCATCCACCGTAAATTCATGCAGGTGGATGGAAGTAAATAAATCATCTTTTACCAAACGGCTGGAAACCAAGATGGCGTCTTCGTAGTTATACCCTTCCCAGCACATAAAGCCCACTAACAGGTTGCGGCCTAAAGCCAGGTAACCGTTGTCCATGGCCGGGCCGTCACCCAATACTTGTCCAGCGGCTACTTTGTCACCGGTGCGCACAATGGGGTGCTGGTTGATGCAGGTGTCTTGGTTGGAGCGTTTGTATTTCAACAATTCATACACGTCGTTGGAACCGTCTTTGGCTTGCACGATGATTTTGGAAGCATCGGCAAATTGCACCACGCCGGCGCGTTTGGCTACCACAGCGGTACCGGAGTCGCGCGCCACTTCGTGTTCAATGCCGGTACCCACGTAAGGGGCTTCCGTAATGAGCAGGGGCACGCCCTGGCGTTGCATGTTACAACCCATGAGCGCGCGGTTGGCGTCGTCGTGTTCCAAGAACGGAATTAACGCGGCCGATACGCTGATAACCTGCAAGGGGGACACGTCCATATAGTCCACCTCTTTGGGGGTAACGAGCGGATAGTCCGAGCGGACACGGCCCTGTACACGTTCCGCCGTGATTTTGCCGTTCTTATCCATAGGCGTATTGGCCTGGGCTACAAATTTATCGTCTTCTTCATCGGCGGTTAAGGTTTCAATTTGGTCTGTTACTTTGCCGTTTTCCACTTTGCGGTACGGGGTTTCAATCAAACCGAATTTATTGACTTTGGAATAGCACGCCAAAGAAGTGATCAAACCGATGTTCGGGCCTTCCGGGGTTTCAATGGGGCACACGCGGCCATAGTGCGTATAGTGCACGTCGCGCACTTCAAAGCCGGCGCGCTTTCTGTTTAAACCGCCGGGGCCCAAAGCGGAAAGTCTGCGTTTGTGGGTCAATTCGCCCAAGGGGTTAATTTGATCCATAAACTGGGACAGCTGGGACGTACCAAAGAATTTGCGGATAATGGCCTGTACCGGCTGAGCGTTTACCAACGCGCGGGGCGTAAAGGAAGTCAGCTCGCGGTTCATGCGGTCCCGCGCGGTTTTGGCCATTTGGGAAAGGCCTACGCGGATTTGGTTTTCCAACAATTCCCCAATCCCGCGGATGCGGCGGTTGCCCAAGTGGTCAATATCGTCCACTTTAAAGGTCATGCCGTCCCCATACATCTTTTGGGCATCTTCACCGGCGTTTAGGGCCAACAGATATTTCACGGTTACGATAATATCTTCCGGCGCCAACGTGCGGCGTTTTTCAGACGGCATGGTGAATTTTTTAAATTTATATTTGCTGATTAAGTCAAACATTTTGTGGAACTTTTTGTTAATTTTGTAGCGTCCCACAAAGCTCAGGTCATAGCGGCGGATGTTGTCAAAAATCAAGTTGTTAAGGAACTTTTCCGCCTGCTCTTTTACCACGAAGTCCTGCCCTCTCATCTTTTTGTAAATTTCAGCTTGGGCTTCGGCCGCGGTGCGGATGGAGTCCTTGCGGTGTTCCAAGGTGGCTAAGATACCGGGGTCGTCCTGGCGGGGTTTGCCGGAAATGACTTTAATGGTTTTTACTTTCTTTTCAATTAAGGTTTTAAACAGTTTGTCGTCAATAGGAAGGGTGGCCTTGTCATCCAAGTTCCACAACACTTCGCCGGTGGCCGGGTCGTAAATATCATCCGCGGCGTAACGGCCGATGACGTTCTCAATAGCGCTGGGTTTGACTTCCACATCTTCGCAGTTATAGAAAGTTTGGATAATCTGTGCGTTGGTTTCCAAACCGCAGGCGCGAAGGAACGTGGAGGCTAACACTTTTTTCTTGCGGTCAATGCGGACCCACAAAGCGTTCATCAAGTCAAAGGAAAACTCAATCCAGGCGCCGCGGTATGGAATAATGCGCGCCACATACAAGCGTTTACCAAAGGTGGACTGTTTTTTCTCTTCGTCTTCTTCAAAAATAATACCCGGGGAGCGGTGCATCTGGCTTACCACCACGCGTTCCGCGCCGTTGTATACAAAGCAGCCCGCGTCCGTCATTAAAGGCACGTCGCACAATACGACGTCCTGGTCGGACGCTTCTTTCATTTTTCCGTTTTTCTGTTTTACGTACAAGCGCAGCAACGCTTTAAGCGGAGCGGAATAAGTACTGTCACGCACGGCGGCTTCCGTCGGCGTGGCATAACGCGGGGTGCCAAATTCGTATTTTAAAAATTCAAGTCTCATGCTCCCGTCGGGGGCTTCAATAGGGAAAACGTCTTCAAACGCGGCCTGCAGGCCTTTTAACTCTCTCTTGGAGGGAGAGACGTCTAACTGCAAAAAGTCTTTAAAAGACTGTTTTTGCATGTCTAATAAATCGGGTAAAGGGAGCTTGGTAGAGATTTTGCCGAAATTTGTTTGCTTTTCAATCATTTTGCCAATATCCTGCTGCTTTTTGGAAGTCAGCCCGTTTGCCGTTTTCCACGCACAAGGAAAACCAAACCGACTACTTAAATACCCCATACGCCCTGGGGGTACGCAAGCCCCAGCCCCGTTTTTACACGGGGCAAGGGCTTAAATAATACCGTTGTTGAACTATTTGAGTTCTACGGTGCCGCCGGCTTCGGTGATTTTCTTTTTCAGTTCTTCAGCTTCAGCTTTGGCAACGTTTTCTTTTACGGCTTTCGGGGCGCCTTCAACCAAGTCTTTGGCTTCTTTCAAGCCCAAGCCGGTGATTTCGCGCACCACTTTGATTACGCCAATTTTCTTGGCGGCGTCAACAGCGGTCAACACAACGTTGAATTCGTCTTTTTCTTCAGCGGCAGCGGCACCGGCAGCAGCAGGAGCAGCGGCAACGGCCACAGCGGGAGCGGCGGCCTTTACGCCGAATTTTTCTTCAATAGCTTTCACGAGTTCGGAAAGTTCCAGAACGGTGAGTTCAGCAATAGCGTTTACTAATTCTTCTTTGGTCAATTTAGCCATTTTATTTTTTTCCTTATTTCTTAGAGTAGCTGCCTTCTGCGTGGGCCGTGCCCACGCCCGTGCATTTATCCTTTCGGGCTACTACCGCACTTTGGCGGGTTTAGATTTGGTTTACACAGCCGGGCTTAGCAAGCCCGCCGGTTCTTTGGGCTTAGGCAACATACGCCGGATAAACGCCGCCGTATTTATACCTAAACAAGCCCAAAAAACCATAACCGCCCGGTTGAAGTTGCCCCCAACCCGGCAGGCTGCACGCCTTATTTGCCGTTTTGTTTGTCTTCCACGGCTTTGATGACGTAAGCCAAATCCCGTAACGGAGCTTGCAGGACTTGAGCGGACTGCGCAACCGCGCTGTAAAGCGCGCCGGCCAGCTTGGAGAGGTTTTCTTCTTTGGTACCAATGGTAGCCAATTGTTTTACCTGGTCTTCGCTGTACCAAACGCCGTCCGAATAACAAGCTCTGAGCTTCAAAGCCGCAAATTTCTTTTGGAAATCCACCAACGCTTTGGCCACGGCGGCGATATCACCGCCTACGGCAATAGCCGTGGGCCCTTGGAAGAGCTTGGCGTCCGCGCCTTCAATTTTAGCCTGGCTGATGGCGTGTTCCACGATGGAGTTGCGTTCCACACGGAATTTAGCTCCCGTGGGGCGCAGCTGCGCGCGCAGTTCAGCCATATCCACGAACTTCAAGCCTTGATAGGCCGTGAAGAACAAGGTGCCGGCTTCTTGAATTTCCTGAGATAAGTCTTGCGACTTTTGTTTCTTTTGGTCTTTGGTCAGGTTCATTTTTTTGCCTGTATTACTGCAAAACGCCTGCGCGTTTTTCCCTATTTTTAGACAGAGAAAACGACAGCCAAGGACACCCCTTCCCTACGGTTTCCCGTCGGAGGATGTCTTGGTATGCGTTTTGGTAAATCGGTTTGTTGCTTCTATTATTTTATCAATAAAAGCCGCCTATTGCAACCATTTTTGCAAACGTTTTATCCGCGGCTCTTAAAAATATTATACAAAATTTTTGCGTATTTGTTTATTTTTTAAGCACAAATTTGCGCACGCGCGGGGAAGCCCCCGGTTTGCGTTTATACCAGCGTTTGCCGGCGGGGCGGGTCATATTTTCCACCGGTTCACCGCTTAAATCCAACCCCGGATAAAAATTATACATGAGGCGGCGGAACTTCTCTTCGTACACGCGGCTTTCATTTGCGTCCCGTTTTAAAGAGGAAACAGTAAATTCTTTCTTAAAATCCGGCTCCGGCCCGTCCGTGCCAAAACGGGTGGAAAAAGCAAGCATGCGGTCACTGCGCAGAAAAGTCTGCGGCTGGAGCGGGACATATTCCGCCAGTCCGTGCGGGCCGGTGGAATCCAGCTCCACCCGCAAACCGGCGTAGCGTTTTTCCCGGTCGGTCTTTACCACGATCCATTCCCCTTCCTCAAACCCTTTGGGACGGAGCACGGTGGTGTTTAAATTTAAGTCCGGCTCATCATACGTTTCTTCGCGCGAATCGTCCCACGTGGCAAAACTGATTTTGCGGGCAAACACCGTTTCTTTTCCGTCCAGCAGTTCCTCGGTTTCGGAAATCAGGGCGCCTTTATCCAAAAAGTCAATTTCCCATAATTTGCGGTAATTGCCGGCCTTGCGCTCGGCCGATAAATAGCGCGGCGTTTCTATAATATCCGTATTGTGCAAGAACTCCCCGTTCAGCCAAGACTGCACCCGCGTGTATTTGGGGTAATACGTCCAGCGGTATTCTTCTTGCCCGCGGCGAGCATAAACCAAGCGGCCTTGGTCATCCTTGCGGGTGGCATCATAAGTTTCCCAATCCGTGGGATTATAGCCTTTTGTTAAAACAGCCGGATTTAAACCCTGCTTGTGGGCCGCAATTTGACGCCATACATCATACGCTTCCCGAGAGGGCAGACCTCTTTCCCCTTCCCGGCTCCAGCCGCCTTGTTCCTGGCAGTTAACATACCTCTTTAAACTGCCGCGGCAAAAACTCTTCCACCCTTCCGCTCCGCCGCGGCGCGGACGCACACCGGCAACACAATCCAACCCTAAAATAAAATCATCCAAATCCGAGCAGGAAAAATCCTTTCCTCCGTTTACCACATATTCAGCCTGCGCCGCGGAACCTTCCTGCTTAGGCATGGCCAGCGCCACGCCCATATCCTGCCACAATAAATGAATATCCGGGGAGGCCCCGTTTAACGCAATAACGGCCGGGCGCTGGGCGGAACCCGCCAGCAAATACCCCACTATCTTTTTACCCCCCGCATGGGCGGACACATACTCGGGCGGGAGCAAAATAACCCGGATATCCTCCCGCGCGTTGGCATAGGCGTATCCCTGCGCGCCGGAGCCTTTATCTAACATGCGCCCAAACTGTTTGGCAATAGGCTGGTTATAAGAGCAATTTTGCTGATTGACAATCACCGGGCGGGTAAGCACTTCCTGCAAGTCTTTAAATTCCGCCGCCCGGCCGGAAGACTCAATACGGGTATACATGGAACGCAGCCAGCGGGAAACCGCCTCCCCCAGTTGGGCGGGTTCAAAAGCATATTGGCTTAGGTCCCCGTCCACACAAATGGAAACGGGCTGGCGCGCCACAATGCGCTGCAGCATAGACATGGGGGAAGCCGGTTTGTCTATCCCCCAAGGGGACGCCGCGGCTACACCACACAAAATAAGTCCGGCTAAACCAAATAGAACTTTCTTATATGCGTTCATACAATACCTATTTATATTATACGATATCCCTCTTATCCCTAACGGCATGCCTTAATCTAAAGGCCGCACCAGAACCCATTGCTCTTGATTTTCTCGGAAAGGCAAAAAACCAAGGCGTTTATATAAACGTACGGCTGGGTCTTGTTTTTGTACTGACAAAGAAACTTGTTTATATTTCTTTTGTTTTAATAATTCCAACATGGCTTTTAATAAAGCCGTACCTATCCCTTTCCCGCGGTACGGCGGCAAAACAGAAACCGCCAAAGAAGGAGTAGTATCTTCTACATGAGCAAAATCATTTATTATGCGCACCCATACTACACCCATTATGCGCCCTTCCTTTTCAGCCGCCAGTGCGCAGTCGTCTTTTAAGCGGCCAAAATGAGAAATATATATTTGAAGCTAGGGCAAATAAATAATGTCTTTAGCCGGCGGCGTGATTGTTTCGGGCACAAAAATGGCCTCATATAAAAAATCCGCAAGTAAAGGGGGTTCCTCCGTTTTAAGTGGACGAATAAAAAATCGCATATCACCTCAAAATACGTAAAAATAATACGACCATACGCTTCTGGCTTATTTTACCCGGTTATTTGCTTGCCCCGGAATGATGTATAGCCAAAATCGGTAAAACCAGCCAAAGCGCAGCGGAGCAAACCGCCGTTCAAGGAGAATTTCCGAATACGTAGATAAATTTCCTATACACCCGGCCCGGCGAAGTTCCCGAACACGGCGGGAAAGCGCTTTAGGGAAGCAGGGTATGCGCCCGGATTTGCTTACCCACGGGAAAAAGCCTTTTCCGATAAATACAAGTTTTTCCTATAAAATGGATTTTTCCTCACCGACTGAGCTTCATAACTCCAAACAGGCAACAAAAAACCCCGCCTGATAAGCGGGGTTTATAAAAGGAAAAGGCTGGGATGAGACCGACAACGATCTACTCTCTCAGCGCCGAATTGGGCGCCAATACCATCGACCCTGAAGAGCTTAACTGCCGTGTTCGGAATGGGAACGGGTGTTGCCTCTTCGGAATTATTATCAGTCTCATTCCAGCCTCTTAATTAAAAGAACAAATCTGTTTAAAAAGGAACTATCAACGCCGGTACGACAATTCCTTTTTAAAAGCGGTTGAACTCGTGCTCGCTGTTTAGTTGCAACAGGTCATCGCATCCTTTCAACCTTTATCTTATGATATCAGATATTTTAGAAAAGCGCAAGTGTTTTTACACTCACATTCTTCAATCAGGATTAAAGAATATGGCCAAGCCTCACGACCTATTAGTACAGATTAGCTGAACACATTACTGTGCTTACACACTCTGCCTATCAACCCGGTAGTCTTCCGGGGGTCTTCTGGGTAGTTAATCTACCAGGGAAACCTTATCTTGAGGCGGGTTTCACGCTTATATGCTTTCAGCGTTTATCCCTACCGAACACCGCTAATCAGCTATGCCTCTGGCGAGACAACTGATATACAGGAGGTTCGTTCATCCAGGCCCTCTCGTACTATGGACAACTCCTCTCAAGTTTCCTGTGCATACAGCAGATAGAGACCGTACTGTCTCACGACGTACTGAACCCAGCTCACGTACCACTTTAATGGGCGAACAGCCCAACCCTTCCCACCTGCTTCAGCGGGAGGATGTGATGAGCCGACATCGAGGTGCCAAACCGAGCCGTCGATGTGAACTCTTGGGCCCGATCAGCCTGTTATCCCCAGGGTAGCTTTTGTCCGTTGAGCGATGGCCCTCCCACGAGGGACCACCGGATCACTAAGTCCTGCTTTCGCACCTGTTCGGACCGTCGTCCTCACAGTCAAGCTCCTTTCTACCTTTGCGCTCAATGGCCGATTTCTATACGGCCTGAAGGAACCTTAGAACGCCTCCGTTACTCTTTAGGAGGCGACCGCCCCAGTCAAACTGCCCACCTGCCACTGTCCCCAACCCGGATTCACGGGTGTAGGTTAGAATCACAATCCACAAAAGCTGGTATTTCATTGTTGCCTCCACACCCCCCTCAAGGGATGTTTCAAAGGCTCCCAGCTATTCTACGTAATGTAAACCATAATCCAATAACAAGCTACAGTAAAGCTCCATAGGGTCTTTTCGTCTTGCTGCATGTATCAAGCGTCTTCACTTGAACCACAATTTCGCCGAGCCCACCGTCGAGACAGCGGCTTCTTTGTTATGCCATTCGTGCAGGTCGGAACTTACCCGACAAGGAATTTCGCTACCTTAGGACGGTTATAGTTACCGCCGCCGTTTACCGGGGCTTAAGTTCGCAGCTTCGCCTTGCGGCTAACCACTCCCCTTGACCTTCCGGCACCGGGCAGGCATCAGGCCCTATACATCATCTTGAGATTTCAGCAGAGCCCTAAGTTTTTGTTAAACAGTCACGAAGCCCAATTCACTGCGACCCTTTCACCATGTATTGCTACACAGCTACTTGGGCACTCCTTCTTCCGAAGTTACGGAGCTAGTTTGCCTAGTTCCTTGACGATGGTTATCTCGCGCGCCTTAGGATTTTCACCCCATCCACCTGTGTCGGTTTACGGTACGGTTATAGTAAGAACTCCCTACGAAGTTTTTCTAGGCAGTATGATTGAACCACTTCGCGTGCATCGCTGCACACTGGTCTCGGTTTTCGGCTTAGCCTTCAAGCGGATTTGCCTACCTGAAGATGCCTACGGCCTTTCACCTGGTAATCCCTCACCAGGATGGTCTACTCTTCTGCGTCCCTCCCTAGGTTATGACGCGCTTACTATAGTTCAGGAATATTAACCTGATGTCCTTCGCCTACGCCTTTCGGCCTGAGCTTAGGCCCGACTGACCCTGAGCCGACGAACGTTGCTCAAGGAAACCTTAGATTTTCGGCGGGAAGGATTCTCACCTTCCTTGTCGCTACTCATTCCAGCATTCTCACTTATTAGCGCTCCAGCACTCCTTTCGGTATACCTTCGCAGCTGCTAATAACGCTCCCCTACCCCTGTACAAAGGCGAACCAATGTACAAGCCGTAATTTCGGTACTATGCTTAGCCCCGAGTCATCTTCGGCGCAGATTCACTCGACTAGTGAGCTATTACGCACTCTTCAAAGGGTGGCTGCTTCTAAGCCAACCTCCTAGCTGTTTAAGTAAATCCACATCCTTTACCACTTAGCATAGATTTTGGGACCTAAATTGACGGTCTGGGCTGTTTCCCTCTCGCACGTGAAGCTTATCCCTCACGAACTGACTGCTGTGAAATACGCCGAGGTATTCGGAGTTTGACTGACATCGGAAGGAGGGTCGCTCCCCCTAAATCAACCAGTGCTCTACCCCCTCGGGTTAACTCACAACGCTAGCCCTAAAGCTATTTCGGGGAGAACCAGCTATCACCAAGTTCGATTGGCCTTTCACCCCTAACCCCACCTCATGTAGAAACTTTTCAACGTTTAACACTCCGGCCCTCCATTCACTGTTACGCGAACTTCAGCCTGGACAGGGTTAGATCACTTGGCTTCGGGTCTAATATGACGAACTAAACGCCCTATTCGGGCTCGCTTTCACTACGGCTGCGGAGCTCTTCACCCCTTAACCTTGCTCGGCACATTAACTCGCTGGATCATTCTTCAACAGGCACACTGTCGCACATTCCCTTGCGGGCATAGTGCTACAATAGCTTGTAGATGTACGGTTTCAGGTTCTATTTCACTCCCCTCTCGGGGTTCTTTTCGCCTTTCCCTCGCGGTACTGGTTCACTATCGGTTGCCAGAGAGTATTTAGCCTTGGAGAGTGGCCTCCCCGGATTCCCACCGGATTGCACGTGACCAGTGGTACTTAGGTACTTGTTAAGAGACGGCTAAGTTTTCGTTTAAGGGACTATCACCCTCTATGGTTGGACTTTCCAGACCATTCAACTAACTTGCCGTTTGGTAACTCTTTGTGTCTAACACGAACAAGCCCTGCAACCCCAGCCCACGCACTCTATGCGCCTGACGACACATACAGTGCGGAGGCTGGTTTAGGCTATTCCCGTTTCGCTCGCCACTACTCAGGGAATCTCGTTGATTTCTTTTCCTGTAGGTACTGAGATGTTTCACTTCCCTACGTTGTCTTCTATCACCCTATCTCCGAGCCCGAAAGCTCAGCCTTCATGTGATGATTTACAGGCTCTCACCTGTAAGGGTTCCCCCATTCAGAAATCTGCGGATCACAGGATATTTGCTCCTACCCGCAGCTTATCGCAGCTTATCACGTCTTTCATCGACTTCTGGCACCAAGGCATTCACCATACACCCTTGTAGCTTGACCATATTCTTTAATCCGACTGATTTTCATCAATCATGGTCATTTAAATGCTAGATAATTGCTTATCTATGATAACCATTAACTTTTAAGTTAATTGTTCTCATGCTTAATTGTGTAAGTGTAAGTATTTTTATTAACTACTAAAAATACAAACGCTTGGCTTTTCTAAAATATATTTTCATTTTCTCTGCTGCCCGCCAATTGCTTTTATCTGTTCAAGAATTGACTTCCGGAGCCTTACGAGAAAAGATTGAATATAAGTTATCTGATTTTCAAAGAACTACAAATTTGACGCAACATTTTTTCGCAACAGTTAATTGTGGAGCTGATCGGGATCGAACCGACGACCTCCTGCTTGCAAAGCAGGCGCTCTCCCAGCTGAGCTACAGCCCCTTAAAACTTAAAGCCGTGGGCCCGGAAGGAATTGAACCTTCGACCTCACGCTTATCAAGCGTGCGCTCTAACCAGCTGAGCTACGAGCCCAAGCTAACTAATATAAATAGGCTTGTATTAAGTTTACTTCATAAAAGAGCTTAAGCCCTGGAACTGTTAATGTGCGAGTGGCCGACTTGAAATGAATAGCGCTTTCGCGCACCAATTTAAAAGCTACCGACCTATTCTAACTTCTAAAAGAAATTAGAATAAAGGAGGTGATCCAGCCGCACCTTCCGGTACGGCTACCTTGTTACGACTTCACCCCAATCACCAATCACAACTTAGGACCCAGACGACCTGGATACTTCTGTTGCAATTGACTTTCGTGGTGTGACGGGCGGTGTGTACAAGACCCGGGAACGTATTCACCGCAGCGTGCTGATCTGCGATTACTAGAGATTCCGGCTTCATGTGGGCGAATTGCAGCCCACAATCTGAACTGGGGCATAGTTTAGGGATTGGCTCCACCTTACGGTATTGCTGCCCTCTGTCTATACCATTGTAGTACGTGTGTAGCCCTGGACATAAAGGCCATGATGATTTGACGTCATCCCCACCTTCCTCCACGTTATCCGCGGCGGTCTCCTGAGAGATCCTATTGCTAGGCAACACAGGATAGGGGTTGCGCTCGTTGCGGGACTTAACCCAACATCTCACGACACGAGCTGACGACAACCATGCAGCACCTCGGCTGGCTCCCTTGCGGGTCGCACCTACTTTCATAAGTGCTACCACCAGTCGTTCGAGCCCAGGTAAGGTTTTTCGCGTAGCGTCGAATTAAACCACATACTCCACCTCTTGTGCGGGTCCCCGTCAATTCCTTTGAGTTTTAACCTTGCGGCCGTACTCCCCAGGCGGATAACTTAATGCGTTAGCGGCGGCACGGAAGGGGTCGATACCTCCCACACCTAGTTATCATCGTTTACGGCTAGGACTACCGGGGTATCTAATCCCGTTTGCTCCCCTAGCTTTCGCACTTTAGCGTCAGTAAAGGCCCAGAAATCCGCCTTCGCCACCGGTGTTCCTCCTAATATCTACGCATTTCACTGCTACACTAGGAATTCCGATTTCCTCTGCCTCACTCAAGAACGCCAGTTTCCGTTGCAGTTTCTGGGTTGAGCCCAGAGATTACACAACAGACTTAACATTCCGCCTACGCGCGCTTTACGCCTAGTAATTCCGAGTAACGCTTGCCACCTACGTCTTACCGCGGCTGCTGGCACGTAGTTAGCCGTGGCTTATTCAAGGGGTACCGTCATTTGTTTCTTCCCCCTTAAAAGGAGTTTACAATCCGAGAACCTTCATCCTCCACGCATCGTTGCTGGATCAGGCTTTCGCCCATTGTCCAAAATTCCCCACTGCTGCCTCCCGTAGGAGTAGGGCCCGTGTCTCAGTGCCCTTGTGGCCGGTCGCCCTTTCAGGCCGGCTATCCGTCGTAGCCTTGGTAGGCCGTTACCCTACCAACTAGCTGATAGAATATAAGGTCGTCTTCAAGCGATAAATCTTTAATCTTTTAACGATGCCGCTAAAAGATGTTATGGGGTATTAGCAATCCTTTCGGACTGTTATTCCCCACTCAAAGGTGGATTCCTTATACATTACTCACCCGTCTGCCACTAAACTTACTTCGGTATTGCTACCAAAGCAAGTCCCGTTCGACTTGCATGTGTTATGCACGATGCCAGCGTTAACTCTGAGCCAGGATCAAACTCTCCATTAGAATTTATAATCTTTAAACCGCAAGCGGTTCAAAGACCGTAAATCGCTAACAGCGAGCTGTTGACTTTTGACTCTCTACTCTTTTGAATTAACTTTGGTGTCATATATATAGCTATATGACTTAGCTTTAATGAGCTTTTGAACTGTTAAACACAAAGTGTTTTTTCATTTCAAATCGCCCATTCGCACATTGCTGTCAAATTTTCAGAGAACGAAACTTCCTCGTTGCTCTCTTTTTCAAGAGGCAAAGGAAAGTTTTTCACTTCTTTACGCTGTTAAAGCTGTAAAGATATTATAACAAAATCTTTTTTATTTTGTCAAGCCTTTTTTAAAGCTTTATTTATCAACTGCTCGGCTTGTCAAAATCTTTACTACTCTTTTATTAAAGCATATTTTTTTGCGTTTGTCAAGCACTTTTTATTAAGGTTGATTTCCGCTATGCTTGTTACTACATTTATTATTAAAGCAAATTTATCTGTTTGTGTCAAGTCTTTTTTAAAACTTCTTGGAATATTCAAGAAATTCATGGCCGCTTAGGACCGGAGGGGCAAAGACTTAACGGTACAGCTAATTGTTTTTGCAAGACCCGCAAGACTAACTTGTCCGGCTGGGCTCAGTCCGTCTTCTGCCTTTTCTCTATATAAGGTGACGTTTCGCTGCCAAAAAGTTTTCTGCTTGCTTCAGACTTACAAAAACCAGAAGTTTTGTTAAGTGAATATTTAAAAGAACAATTACGACTACGAAATATAGTCTATCAAAAAAAGACAGAAATGTCAAGCCCCTTTTTCATCTTTTTCAAAAAATATTTTGAAAAGGGGTCCTTGAGCTTCTGTGGAAACAATCCTTTTTGTTTCCTTATATATCTAGTGTATATAATTTGCAAAAGAATGTCAAGCGTTTTTTCTCCGTCGGGAAAATCTTTTTTGTTGCTTTCTTTTACAAAAAACGCACCAAATATTTGCATATGGGCAAAACCTGTTTGCCCTGTTGTTATTATTATATCCTTTTTCTATAAAAAGAGCAAGCCGCTCCTGCCGCGGTAAAAATGCAATCGGCTTGCTACATATATGAGGGGGAGAGAAAACGCCGCCCTTTTTCTAAAATTTGCTATCCTTATATATATGGATAAGCAAACGCAGACCCTTTTGAAATACACCTCGCGCAGTTTATATTTAAGTGCGCGCATTTTACCCCGCACCATACGGGATGCTTTTGGCATTGCTTATCTGTTATGCCGCTATGCGGACAGTATCGCAGACACTTCTCTTTTGCCGCCTCAGCGCCGCTTGTACTGGATAGCCAAATATCCGCAAATGATTGCTCTTCCGAATGAAAAAGAACAGAAGGAATTAGTAAAAGAAATATGCGGTTCTTCGGATAATCCTTACGAGAAAGAACTATTAGAAAATCTCCCTTGCTGTTTACGGGCATTTCAGGCGCTTTGCGCACCCCAGCGACAAGCCGTATTGGAAGTAGCCCGCCAAGTATGCAACGGCATGCAGATGGACCTGCAAACTTTCCCGGCGGAAAATTCCGGACAAATCGCCTCCTTGCACACGGCACAAGATTTGGAGCACTACTGCCATTTAATGGGCGGAGCGCCCGGCGTATTTTGGAGCACCCTCATTACGCAAACCGTACGCCTGCCTATTGAAAAAGAACGTTTGCTCCTTTTGGGAAGAAACATTGGGGACGCTTTGCAAATCGTCAACATTCTGCGGGACTTGCCCAAAGATTTACGCATCGGGCGCTGCTATTTCCCGTTGGAGGAATTATCCCCTTTAGGGTTAACCCCGCAAGATTTATTAGAGCCGAAAAACTCTCCCCGCTTTGAGCCCATCAAACAAAAATGGATATATTGGGGATTAAGCAAACTGCAATCCGCTTTTGAATACATGCAGGCGCTGCCAAAAACCCAGCTGCGGCACCGGGCGGCGGTGGCCTGGCCGGTGTTATGGACGGCGGACACCTTATATAAGGTATATCAGGAACAAAATTTATTGGATGTTGCACACCGGGTTAAAATTCCACGGCGGGTGATTTATAAAACAATGCTTCTCTCCCCTTTTGTATTGCCCAGTAACCGCCTGTTTGCCAAATGGCTTGAAAACAAAATGGCGCTTTTCTCTTCTTTTAAAAACACCCTTTAAGGGCCTAATTTTTATAGGCCCTTTTTCGCCCTTGAATTTTACGGTTTCTTTATTAAAGTATAAGTACAAAGTACTCCGGGAAAGCCCGACATCTTTGGTTGCAGTTGCTGGATGCACAGCGTGTATCCCGATTGCGTGAAGACCCAGATGCGTTGCCCCCGGAAGAAAGAGGAACATAAGTCATGGTAATGACAAGAATGAGCTAAACCCCCGACTGATGATACGCGGGGGTTTATTTTTGTGTTATACAGCAGAAATTAATGTATAAGGATGTTTTCCTCAAAAAACAGAGAAATCTACTGAGTCCAATATTCTCCTAATCGATTAGGCCAACCAACTATCTTACAGAAATTAGCCCTATATGGATTCTGCGCTTCAGCCGCACCCCCATATTGCCAGCAGTATATTTCCCCCGGCGTTGTCCGCACTGATCCCCCGGAGTGTACTTTGTTGGCTATCGTAACTACAAACCCAACAGCCGCGATGGTAGATGTGCTGGTGCCTTTGCGGTCAATTAACATAACAACCATTTCTTGATTATTATGAAAAGCAATCGCCACATTTCCATGCGCACGCATATTTGGGAAAAAAGCAGGATTGATTGCCCATGAAACCGGTCCAGAATAGGGCTCACCCGGAAAATCCAAATCTAAAGCGTCCATATCAAAAGCATAAGTGCCTGTGCTCATATAATATACCTGCTGAGCCTTAAGCGCACTGTTTGCCAAGGTGAGAAGCTCCGCCGCCTGTGATTTTAGAACCGCTTTCCGGTAACTGGGCACAGCCACAGAAGCTAAAATTCCTATTATCAGAACCACCACTAACAGCTCTATTAGTGTAAATCCGCCCTTTTTATTCATAACCTGTACCCCCCTCTTGCACAACATTAAACCCACTATATCAAAAAAAAAAAACAAAGAAAGGCTTTACAACAAAGGACAATAAAGAGAAGGGGTATCGTTCGGTTTTTATCTTACTATAAAAAGAGTCCCACTTTTCCGATCGGACGAATTTGAATTATCTATTGATAACGGTGCTCTTTCTTTTTCATTTCCTTCCATACCGCCAGGGCTTCCTCAGGCGTGGCGGCTTTGGGATACTGGCCAAACACATGCGGGTGACGGCGGTGCAACTTTTCATACAAACCGTCTATTACGTCCTGTATGGTAAATTTGCCTTCTTCCGCGGCCAGCTGGCTGTGCATAAGCACCTGCAAGAGAACATCCCCCAATTCTTCCTTCATGTTTTCATCGTCTTTTTTCTCAATAGCTTCTATCAGTTCCTGGCTTTCATTTTGCAAACATTTAATTAAGCTTTCATGCGTTTGTTTCTTATCCCACGGGCAGCCGTTGGGGCCGCGCAAAATGGCAAAAGTTTCTACCAATTCATCAAAACTGTGCGTCATATAATGCATGCTCCTTTTTGGTTGTTAGGCCTTCTAAAAAATGCTATACAGTTATTATATGAAAATAAATATTCTTGCCGCTTTTTTGCTGTTCACAACAGCCCTTTTACCTTTACAGGCGCAAAACGCCCAAGCCGTGGTGGTGAAACAAGACGGGGATAAAATTTATTTAGATATTTCTTCCCTTTCTTCCCCGCTTAAAAAAGGCGATTCGTTTAAAATTATTACGGCGTCCGAGCCGCTTATCAACCCCCAAACCGGCAAAAACCTGGGCGATATATACCAATATTCTCCCGAGGGCACTATTACTGAGGTGCAGCCCCTTTACGCCGTGGGCGAAATTAAAAACGCTAAACAATACGCTGCCGGGGCAAAAGCGGTTTTAGAAAGTCAACCGGAGCAAATCCAAACCCCGGCTGCCGCGCAAAACGCCAAAGAAGAAAAGTCTTCCCGCAAGATTATCACGTATCAACCGGTGGAACAAACCATCGTCAGTTTAACGGAGGGCAACGTTACCGCCCCCAACCAAATTATTACCTTAAGCGATAAAGGCCAAGTTACCGTATACTCCCCCGCCAATGATACGTTAACTCCCGTTTTAACGGCCCATCTCCCCGCGGGAACAGAACCTATCGCCATTTCCGCCGTAGACGTGAAAAAAACGGGAGCCAGCCAACTTTTTGCCAGCTATTATAATCCTTCCCGCAAAATAATATCCACCTCCGTACTGGAAGCCCAAAACGAAAATTTGGAAACAACGAACACATTCAACTCGTTTGTGAAAGAAATAGGCTGCTCCCCGGATAAAACCCTTTGGGGGCAAACGCCGTTTGTTTTGGGCGGCAATCCCGGCAACGCCCGCAAGGTATTATATAACGGCAAAAAATTTGAGTTGGCTAAAGATGACATCAACACCCGACGGGAATGGTTAAACGGGATTAATTTTTATCCGTATGAACAAGACAAAACCGGCCTGGTATACATCACCTCCAGCGGGACATTAAAGGCCCAAACCGGCAAAGAGCGCTGGGCAAAAAGCAAAAGCCTTTTCTCTTCCACCCCAAATCGTGTAAAATATAAACAAGACGTGGTAAAATTTTATCCGTCGGTGCAAGTATATCAGAAAGGCAATACGCCTGTTATCGTGGCCGCGCAAAATACGGCCAAATTGGGCCTGCTGGCGGATTTATTTGGCCAATACAAAGACGGAAAAATTCATTTTCTTAATATAGAGAAAGGTCGTTTGGTAAGCGAAGATACCGTGGAATTAGACGGCTACGTCTATGATACGGCTTGCACGCAAGACGCTATTTTAACGGCAGAAACGCTTGAAGAAGGCTACAGTTCCATAAAAGCCATAGCCAAATAACCCGGGAGATTACTGTGACTGATTCCAATGAAAAAATTGACGTGTTAGACAAAGGCTTTATCCGCCTGGTAGATTTTATGGGTGGGGATAACCGTGTAGTTAGTTCCGCCCGTGTGTCTTTTGGGGCGGTATCCAAAGGGGAAGAACAAGACAAACGTTTAATTAAATATTTGTTGGAACACGCGCACCATACCCCGTTTGAACATTGTTATTTTCAATTTCATATTTGCTGCCCTATTTTTGTAGCGCGCCAATGGATGCGCCACCGCTGGGGCTCTTATAACGAAGTAAGCGCCCGCTACACCCAAGTAAAAGACGAATTTTATATTCCTTCCCAGTTCCGCGGGCAGGATACCAAAAACAAACAAGGCTCCGTACCCACTTCTTCTTTAGATCAAGAAACCCTGATTAAATTATATGAAGACAGCGTGGAAGCCTCTTACGCCGCTTACAATAAACTGATAGAAGCCGGCGTAGCCCGCGAAATGGCCCGCGGCGTTTTGCCCGTGTGCCAATATACCCAATTTTACTGGAGCGTTAACGCCCGCAGTTTACTTAACTTCTTATCTTTACGTACAGACAAACACGCCCAATGGGAAATACGCGTTTACGCAGACGCCATTGCCAAAATCTTCCAAGAAAAGATGCCGTGGTCTTGGGAAGCGTTTGAGGAGTTAAGCCGCAAACTGCCGTTAGGCTCCGAGTAAAATTACCTTATTTAGGGGGCTCTATGAGAGTACTGGGCATGATTATGGCCGGCGGGAAAGGGGAACGTCTTTATCCGTTAACGAAAGACCGCTCCAAACCCTCCGTTCCGTTTGGCGGCAATTACAGAATTGTGGATTTTGTGCTTTCCAATTTTGTAAATTCCGGCATTTTTTCGTCTTATGTATTAGTGCAGTACCTGTCTCAAAGTTTAATTGAATACCTGCGCACTACCTGGCGTCACGAAGGTATCATACCGGATCATTTCCTTACCTGCGTGCCGCCGCAAATGCGCTTGGGTGAAATCTGGTACCGCGGCACGGCGGATTCCGTACGCCAAAATATCAACTTGGTAAAAGATTTTAACCCGGATTTGGTAGCCATCTTCGGCGCGGACCATATTTACCGCATGGACGTACGCCAAATGATAGACTTCCACTTAAAAAACAAAGCGGATGTTACCGTGGCGGCTAATTCCGTGTCTATTAAAGAGGCTTCTTCCTTTGGCGTACTCGGGGTGGACGAGACGGACCGCATTATCCAATTTGAAGAAAAACCCGCTAAACCCCAGCCTATACCCGGAAACCCAAAAATGGCTTACGCTTCTATGGGCAATTATATTTTTAATACGGATGTTTTGCTGCAAGTGCTGCAAAAACGCTTTTGCGACGTGCCCGCCCTGGATTTTGGTAAACACATACTGCCCAAAATCTTAACGGACCACCGCACTTTCGCCTATAATTTCCAAAGTCAAACGCTCCCCGGCGCCAAGCCGTATGAAGAACAGGGTTACTGGCGCGACGTGGGAACCATAGAATCTTTTTGGCAAACCAATATGGATTTGCTGGGCCCCAAGCCTAAGCTGGATTTAAATAACCCCCAGTGGCCCATCAATACCACCTCCTCCCGGCTGCCTCCCGTCAAAAATTTGGGCGGCACGGTGACGGACTCCATGTTGGGCAGCGGGTGCTTAATTTATCCCAAAGCCAAAATAAAACACAGCGTGCTCAGTTCCGGCGTGATCGTGCACGAAGGGACCGAAATTGAAGACTGCGTGATTATGGACTCGTGCGAAATTAAAGCCGGCGCCAAATTAAAAAAAGTAATTATGGACCGCTTTAACACGGTAGCCCCCAAGCAAACCATCGGGCACGACCCGGAAGCCGATGCCCAAAAATATTATATAGATCCTTCCGGTATCGTAGTAATACCGCGCGGGAAAAATAAATTCTAACACACAAACCGCGCGGCAAAAACCGCGCGGTTTTTTATTATGCTTAAAACGGTTAAATTAAAAAATCAAGACGAAATCCTGCTGGTTCTTGGCATACAGGACAGCAAACTGCGCGCGCTAGAAAAAGAAATGCGCGTGGAATGTTTTATTAAATATAACGTCCAAGGCGAAGGGGCCGAACTGACTATTAAAGGCACCAATTCCCGCGTAGACAAAGCCTTAGCTAAAATACAAAAAGACTTGGCGCTAAGCGCACAAAAGAAACCGCTTTCTTTGTTAAAAGACGTAAAACCCTTTGCCGACAACATCCTCTTCCGCCCCGAGCACGCACGCCCGATAGAAGCCCGTACGGAAAACCAAAAAAAATACATAGAGGCTGTTTTTGCCAATGACTTGGTTATTTCCATCGGCCCGGCCGGCACGGGCAAAACTTTTCTGGCCTGCGCGTGCGCGCTGCGCGCGCTGGAGCTGGGGTTGGTACAACGCGTTGTTGTCACCCGCCCCATTGTGGAAGCCGGGGAAAAGCTGGGTTTTTTACCGGGCGATATTGAAGAAAAGGTGGACCCTTACCTCCGCCCCATTTATGACGCGTTTTATGACATGCTGGGCGCGGAGCGTTTCCGCGCGATGAAATACAATAACGTGTTGGAAATCGTCCCCCTGGCCTACATGCGCGGGCGCACGCTGGAAAACGCTTTTATTATTTTGGACGAAGCCCAAAACACCCTGCCCGCCCAAATGAAAATGTTTCTTACCCGCATGGGGTTGCATTCCAAAATGGTGGTAAACGGGGATTTAACCCAAATTGACCTGCCCCCCAAACAACAAAGCGGACTGGTGCAAATACAAAAAATATTAAAGAATGTACCGGGGGCGGCCTTTTGCCCCATGGAAGCGCAAGACATTGTGCGCCACCCTTTGGTAAAAGACATTTTAGCCGCTTACACCAAGTGGGAAAAGAAACACCCGGAAAAATAATTTATGAACGTAAATATTTTTTATCAAACGGACGTACCCAAACACCTGCGCCGCACGGGGCTTATTAAAAAAGCCGTACTGAGCGCATTGGGAGAATACCGCAAAGAAAAGGCGGAAGTAAATATTGTTTTTGTAGACAAAAAAGAAATACTGCGCATTAACAAAGCGTACTTAAACCACCATTACGTGACAGACGTCATTTCCTTCAACCAACCCCGGCCGCCGTTTACCCATGGGGAGCCTTGGGCTTTTGGAGATGTTTTTGTCTGCTACCAGGTGGCGCGGGAACAAGCCAAAAATTTTGGGCACACTTTTTTGCAGGAAATGATGATGTACGCCGTGCACGGCACCCTGCACCTAACCGGCATGGACGACCATACCCCGCCCGAACGCGCCGAAATGGACCGGCAGGCAGAAAAAATTATCGCACGCGCGCTGGCCCAATAAATATAAACAACCATTAAAAAACCGCCTGTTCAAGGCGGTTTTTATACTTCTGAGGCTAAAGGAGCTTCTTTAATTTCGGGCTTTCCTTCCGTAAACACCAAATATTGCAGCTTTCGGTGCAGCCCCACATCCACCGGCACAATGTTATGCCCGTTATTTAAATCAATATGGTCCACCTGCGTGTGTCCCACAATTTGCGTGATGGGGCTGACCGGGTAAGAATTTAACAAATCATCCAAATCTTCCCAAAATATTCCGCCGTATTTATCCGGCCCGCTGCGGGTAATGCTGATGTTAAAAATAGGATGGCGGTAAAATTCATGCTTAATGGCTTCGCGGAAAATCATGTTCATCAGCATAGACAAATTAACCGCATTGGGGTCATCCAGCTGTAATTCAAAAATTTTAAGCAACTTGCGCGTTACACCGGCGTGCGTAAACAAATATCCTTTATACGCATAGGCGGCGCGCAATTCCCCGTTTATTACTTGGCGGATTAATTTATCACGGATTAATTTTGCCTCTTCTTTATTAAAACCGGAAATTAAATAATTGCTAAGCAAAAGTTCCAGTTCATGGTTTCCTATTAGGCGGATTATATCCCCCTGCATATCTCCGGCCTGGCGCTGCAGTTTGTCCAGCAAATCATCCACCATGCGCGGCTGGGGACCACGGTCAAAAATGTCCCCCATTTGCAGCAAACGGTTATTCCCGCCGGACCAGTTTAAATGTTCATCCACCAAACCGGCATGGCGCAAGATACGAACAAAAGAATCATACTGTCCGTGCACATCACCAATAACAATTAGTTTTCTTGTTATTTTTTCATTAACCATAGTCTGCCAGGCCTATGAAATAATATAATAATAGTATACAAAAAGCATGTAAAAAAAGTGCAATCTTACTAAAAAATATGCAAATCAGCCGCAGCGTTTTAAAACAACTAAAAAAAATTGCCGGAGAACAAAACGTCCTTACAGACGCATTGTCTTTATCGCTTTATTCTTATGACTGCTCCCTCTCCCGCACCAAGCCGGATGTAGTTATTTTAGTTTCTGAGGGAAAAACGCTCCCTGTCCTTATCCAATTTTTAGTTAAACACCACATTCCGTTTACACCGCGCGCCGCGGCCACCAACCACGCGGGCGGATGCGCCACTTTATATGGTGGGGCCGTATTGGATTTAACCCGCTTAAACCGCATCTTAACTATTAACACCCAAGAAAAATTTGCCGAAGTTCAACCCGGCGTAATAACGGCAGACTTGCAGGATCAAGTCTCCCGCCTGGGCCTTTTATACGCGCCGGATCCCGCCAGCGCGCGCGTATGTACGTTGGGAGGTAACGCCGCCCAAAACGCCAGCGGCGCACGCTGTATGAAATACGGCGGCACGGCAGATTACATATTGGAGGCGGATTGGATATCCCCCACCGGGGAAACTGTACATCTCACCCGCGGCAACCCGGGACCGGACTGGATTGGCTTTTTATGCGGCAGTGAAGGCACACTGGGGCTGTTTTCCCAACTGCGCCTGAAACTAATTGATGAGCCTAAACACATAAAAACTTTTTTAGTCACTTTCTCTTCTTTGCAAGAAGGCATACAAACCGTAACCGATTTGGCCGCCCAAGGCATTATTCCCCGCTGTGTGGAAGCCATGGATAATTACACCACCAAAACGGTGGAAGAATTTTCCCACGCCGGCTACCCTACCGACGCGCAGGCTTTGCTTATTTTGGAGTTGGACGGCACCCCCAAACAAATAGAAACAGAGGCCGCCCGGCTGGAAGAAATTTGCCGCAAAAATTCCTGCCAAACTTTCACCGCCGCGCGGACCGAGGCGGAACGCGCCAAACTGTGGCTGGGGCGCCGCGCCGCTTACGCGGCCACCACGCTTACCGCGCCGAACGTTATGGTGGGGGACGGCACCGTCCCGCGCAGCCAGTTGCCGCTGGCCTTACAGAAAGTAAATGAAATTATTTCCCGTTACGGGTTAACGGCGGGGTTATTGTTTCACGCGGGGGACGGCAATTTTCACCCTCATTTAGTGTTTGATGAACGCAACCGCCTGCAGGCCAGCTTGGCGGCAAAAGCCGCTAAAGAAATTTTACAGGCCTGCGTGGAATGCGGGGGCACGGTATCCGGGGAACACGGCGTTGGCGTGGAAAAACGCGCCGCCATGGCTTTTGAATACGATAAACACACGCTGGGGTTTTTTTCTTCCTTAAAAAACGCGCTGGACCCGCAGCATCTTTCCAACCCCGGCAAAATCATTCCGGTGGACTTTGCCGAAAAATGCCGCCCGGATACGCCTTTATCCCCGGCGGAAGAACAATTAGCCCAAGAAATAAAAAAACGCTTTAACCAAAACATATCCTCTTGGGTTACGGGGGCGGGTTCCCGCCGCAAACATACAACGTCCTCCCCTCTCAACACGCGCGGTTTAAACAAAATTATAGAAGTGGACAAAAACAACTATACCGTAACGGCGCAGGCCGGGGTATCCACGGCGGAATTAGCCCAGCGGTTGGAAAAAGAAGGCGTTTTCTCTTCTTTAGCGGCGGATAAAGGAACCTTGGGCGGAGCTTTCGCCTGTAATATCTGCCCGGAATTTTCCCGCCAAGTAACCGGATTAAAAGCCCTTTTGCCTACCGGCCAGCTTGTCTGCTATGGCGGTAAAATAATGAAAAACGCCGCCGGATACAATTTATGCCGCTTGTTTGCCGGCTCCGCCGGGGAGCTGGGGCTTATTACGGAACTTACTTTTAAAATTTATGCCACCCCACAAAACCGCCTAGCGCGTAAACAGGCGGCGCAAAATTCCGTTTGGCCAAAAGCCTTCACAGCGGTCAAACAAGCCGCAGACCCCGCCTTTTTATTCGGTCAAGTAAAAGAGAGAGAAACCCATGAATGAATTCTTTTCCCCCACGTTAGACCCACGCCGCCCCAAAGAGCATATAGACGCCCTGCCCGCGCCCGGGGGTATACGCTCTCTTTATGACAGCGTGTGCTTTTGCAACCGCTGCAACAGCTGCGCGCAAAGCTGCCCTACCTTTCGTTTGCGCCAAGAAGAATTTTTCTCCCCACGCGGCAGAAACCAAATTTTGCGTTTAGTATTGGAAGGCAAATTTAAAATTGCCCCGTACCGCCGCCTCATAGAGAAAAGCATGGCTTCCTGTCTGTTGTGCGGGGCATGCGCGGCCGGCTGCCCGGGTAAAATTCCTACGGCGGAACACGTACTGGAAATGCAGCGCGCATTGGGCGTTAGGCCGCTTCCGGTTTTGCTGCACAAAATTTTATCCTGGAGGACGTCCTCCCCCCGCCTGTTTGAAACCACAGCCGCTCTTTGCCGCTGGGCGCACAACAGCTACGGCGTAAAGCTGCTGCGCGCGTGCGGTATCACCCGCCTTCCTTTTTTGCGCTGGATAAACCACGCCGACGATATCCTCCCGCATAAAATTACATTTTTACGCCAACACCTTAAAAAAGAAAATCCTCCCCATAACCCGGGTGTTTTATATCTTCCCTCTTTAGAAGCGGCTTATTTGGACGGCTCTTTGGGTCTGGCGGCATACCAAAAACTGCAGGGGCATCAACCTAAAGTGCTGTTTGGTGTTTCCAGCGGGTTGTTTGAGTATGTATACGGCTCCCTGCGGCGCGCGCGCCATGCCGCCCAAAAGCTAATGATGTCAGCCGGAAACGGCTCTACCCCGGTGGTAACGGACTCGGCGGACGTATTTTTCTTTATCAAAAATTATCCGCGTCTCTTTTCCCACAGCAAAGTGTGGGAACGCAAAGCCCGCCGCCTTGCCGCGCGGGTGCGTTTTATTGCGGATTATTTGCCTAAAAAGCCCCAAATCCAAGGCATAAACCGGGTTCAAATAGATAAAAGCGCCTTGTTCTCTTTTGAAAATGAGGCTTTTGAAAAAACGGAAAAAATATTTCGTGTTATTTTTAAGAAAAATTTGCTACATTATGGGTATAAGGACACACCCACACCTCCGTTTGGCTATAGTTTCCGCAAGGAAAATTTATCTAAAGAGGTGTGTTTTTGCAGGGTAAAAGACATCGCCCGGACACAGACCGACGCCGTATTCTTCCTTTCCGGGTTGTCCGCCATGGAGCTTAATTACTGGTTAAAAAAGTATTACCCCAGCGCCAAGGCGGAACATATAGTACGTTTGAATGGGTAAGGCTTATGCAATCGTTCAAATTGGAAGCGCCCAAACTTTCTGCCGAAGAGAAACTGAACCTGCTGGTGGAATTCGGCACCCGCGTCTCTAGCGAATTGCGCTTGGATAAACTGCTGGATATCATAGCCAAGCAAATTACCAAAATGTTAGACGTGGGGAGATGCACCATCTACTTAAAAGACGTAGAGAAAAACGAGCTTTGGTCCAAAATAGCCCAAGGGCGCGGGCTGGAACATACGGAAATACGCGTCCCGTTAAACGGCAGCGGCATTATATCCATTGTGGCCCGCACGGGCGAAACCATTAATCTTCCCAACGCTTACGAAGACCCCCGTTTTTGTATGGATGTGGACATGGTAACCGATTTCCGCACCCACACCATGCTGGCCGTACCGCTTAAAAACAATTCCGGAAAAGTACTGGGCGTATTTCAGGTAGCCAATAAGTCAGACGCCACCCCTTTTGATAAAAAAGACGAAGGCATTTTGCTTCTGCTGGCCACTTTGGCCGCCAGCGCCATTGAAATAGCCAAATTATACCAAGACGTACACGTCGCCCAGCTGGAAACCATATACCGCCTGGCCGTTACCGCGGAATACCGTGACCAGCAAGACACCCGCGCGCATTTAAAAAACATCAGCATTATTTCTTACCTGCTGGCCTTGGCGCTGGGCATGAGCAAAAAAGAAGCGGATTTAATTAAAAACGCCAGCCCGCTGCACGATATTGGCAAAGTAGCGCTGGCGGATAATATTTTGTTAAAACCGGGCAAGTTAACGCCGGAAGAATTTGAAATCATGAAATCCCACACCGTTTACGGGGGACGCATTTTAGAGGGGGCGCACTCCAAGATTTTGCAAATCGCCCATAAAATGAGTCTTTACCACCACGAAAAATGGAACGGAAGGGGTTACCCCAAAGGCTTAAAGGGAGAAGAAATACCGGTGGAAGCGCGTATTGTAACCGTGGCGGACGTGTTTGACGCGCTGTGCGTGTTTCGCGTGTATAAAAAAGCCTGGAAGACGGACGATGCCTATGCGTATATTGTAGGGGAGTCCGGCAAAGCGTTTGACCCGCGCATTGTGGCCGCCTTTAAGAAAATTTATCCTTCCATTCGCAAATTATATTCCCCGGCGGCTTCTTACGCCACAAAAGAGGAAATGGAAAATTCCTCCGCCTCAGACGCGCAAGCCGCCAAAGACTATTCACAAGAACAAAACGCTTCCGAAAGTTTATAAACAGCACCTGGCAGGCGCTGTTTTTGTTTCCGCCTTTATAAATTAATACAATATAGTGTCCTTTTGGCTTTCAACCTTAAGTACAATTTTTACTGTGAGGATTTTGATGGAAAAAGAGACCGTTTTAATAGGTTTAAGCGGCGGGGTAGACTCCGCCGCCGCCGCAGTACTGCTGAAAGAGCAGGGGTACCGCGTCATCGGCGCCACCATGTTGATATGGGATCCTTCCCTCCCCGTTCCCACGGGTCCTTACGCCAAAAACGCCTGCTTATCCCCGGAGAAGGAAGATTTAAGCGAAATACGCGCCATTGCCAAACGCTTGGATATAGAATTTTTTGCCATAGACTGCCGGGAACGTTACCGCCAAGTCGTGCTGGAAAATTTCCGGCAGGAATATGCCTGCGGGCACACGCCCAACCCGTGCGTTATTTGCAACAGCCGCATTAAGTTTGGCGTACTTCCGCAAGAGGCCCGCCGGCAAAGAATCGCCTTTGATAAATTTGCCACCGGCCATTACGCCCGCGTGTTTTTTGACAGTCAAACCGGCAAATACCAACTGAAAAAAGGGGCGGACCCGGCACGGGACCAAAGCTACTTCCTGCACCGCCTGACCCAAGAACAGCTGGCCGGCGTTTTATTTCCGCTGGGGGATATGACAAAACCGCAAATACGCGCCTTAGCCCGCCAAGCGGGCCTGGCCGTGGCGGACAAAGAAGACAGCCAAGATTTTTACTGCGGGGATTATAATGAGTTGTTGAATTTTCCCAACCGCCCGGGGGATATTGTTACACAAGACGGAACCCCCGTTGCCCGCCATAACGGCATTTGGGGCTATACCATAGGCAAACGCAAAGGCTTAGGCATAAGCGGGTTTAAAACACCGATGTATGTGGTGCGTATAGACGCGCGAAAGAATCAAGTGGTTATCGGCCCCAAAGAGGCGCTGTATTCTTCCTCTTTGCAAGCGGAGGACGTCAGCTGGGTAAGCGGGCTGCCCCCGGCCCCGGTTTTTGACTGCCAGATCAAAATACGCAACCTGCATATTCCGGCCCAGGCCCGCGTAACCGTGTTAGAAAACGGGAAATTGTCCGCCGTGTTTGAGCAACCGCAATTATCGGTAACGGCGGGGCAATCCGCCGTGTTATATGATGGGGAAAATGTACTTGGCGGGGGTATTATCTGCTAAATATAAGCCGCAAAAGCCCCATTTATGCTATAATATAAATACAAATTAAGGAAGGGCAAAAGCCTGTCTGCCCAAACCGCAAGGGTTTTGGGCGGGGGTTTTGTCTCTTTATTTGGTAAAATAAAATTATGTACGCAATTATTGAAACTGGTGGAAAACAGTACTGGGTAAAACCCGGTCAAGATCTGCAGGTTGAAAAACTGGACGCGCAAGCCGGCGATAATGTAGAACTGAAAGTTCTCTGGGCCGCTAACGAAGAAGGTACCTCAGCAGATACCAAAGCCTCTAACACGGCTAAGGTCACCGCTCAGGTGGTCAAACACTTGAGAGGTCATAAAATCCTCGTATTTAAAAAGAGACCGAAAAAAGGGTACGAAAGAACCCGCGGTCATCGCCAGGATTTAACTCAAATCAAAATCACCGACATCCAGTTGGCGTAAATTGGGAGAAAGCAATAAACTATGGCACACACAAAAGCACAAGGTTCTTCCTCTAACGGAAGAGACAGCCACGGCCAACGTTTAGGTATTAAACGCTACGGCTCCCAGTTTGTGAACGCTGGGGAAATCATCGTCCGCCAACGCGGTACGAAATTCCTGCCCGGTAACAATGTATCCCGCAGCAGTGACGACAGCCTTTTCGCCCGCGTGGCCGGCATCGTTACTTTTGAATGGGTAACCCGCGGCAAGAAACAGGTTTCCGTCTACCCTAAAGAAGGGGAAGCCAAAGAAACCAAAGCTGCCAAAAAAGTAACGGCTAAGGCCGCTAAACCCGCCGCCAAGAAAACGGCGGCCAAAAAAGCGCCTGCCAAAGCCAAAAAAGCGGAAGCAGCTAAATAAAATCGTACGGTTTTAAAAAGCGGCGGGACTCGTCCTGCCGCTTTTTTTATCCGCCTGACGAAATAAAACTGTTGTAAAATGTAGTATGAAGCAAGACCCGTTACATGTAAAACAAGACGAATGGACCTACACCTGCACGCAAAGCGCCGCACGGCGCAAAGTAAAACGCGCGCGGGGCAAGGCCAAGCGGCAACTTTCAAAAAAATTAGTAGGGCAGGCATTACGGGATACAAACAATTAGCCTGCGCAATTTGTAAGGATACGATATGCAATCAGGAAGCTTTTTAGACCGTGTAAAAATTTATGTAACCGCCGGAAAAGGCGGGGACGGCTGCCTTTCTTTTAGAAGAGAAAAATTCATAGAATTCGGCGGGCCGAACGGAGGAAACGGCGGCAAAGGCGGAGACGTGATTATCCGCGCCGAAAGCAACCTGACCACCCTCTTGGAACTGGCTTACAACCCGCATATTGAAGCCCCTAACGGCGAAAAAGGCGGCACTTATAACAAAACCGGCCGCGCGGGAGAAGATAAAATTATTCTGGTCCCCTGCGGAACCATCATCCGCCAAGACGGGCAAGTCATAGCGGATTTAACCCAGCACGGGCAAGAGGTTATTGTAGCCAAAGGCGGAAACGGCGGCCGGGGAAACCAATCTTTTAAAACCCGCAACAACACCGCCCCGCGCATTGCGGAACTGGGCCAACCCGGGGAGGAGGTAACCCTCATTTTAGAATTAAAAGTACTGGCGGATTTGGGGCTGGTGGGTTTTCCCAACGCGGGCAAAAGCACGTTTTTAACGCGCATTTCCGCCGCGCGCCCCAAAATAGCCGATTATCCTTTTACCACTTTAAACCCCAATTTGGGCATTACCATGCACAAAGGGCGCAGCTTTGCCACGGCGGACATACCAGGCATTATTGAAGGCGCCAGCGAGGGCAAAGGCTTAGGATATCAATTTTTAAAACACATTGAACGCACCCGCGTGCTTTTACACTTGGTGGACCCGGAAGGCTTTGACGCGATGGACGCGGCCGCCTCGGTAAAAGTAATAGAAAATGAATTAAAAACATTTGATAAAGAACTGGCAAAAAAGCCGCGTATCATCGCCGTAAATAAAATGGACTTGCCCTGCGCGCAAAAGGCGTATGAAAGCATTAAAAAGAAATTTAAAAAACACAAAGTAATGCTGATGTCCGCCGCCACGGGGGAAGGGGTGGACAAAGTGCTGGACGAAGTGGTGAAAGTTCTTTCCGTCACCCCGGTGCCTGCCCCGGTAAAGCCCCAAAAAACAACGGCAACACATAAGGTGGAGCCGATGTTTCGTATAGAACGGGATGAAGAAGGCGTGATACATATTACCGGCAAAAAAGTGGAAGAATTTATCCGCATGACCAACTTTTCCCAGCCGCAGGCCGTTACCCGGCTAAGAGGAATATTCAAAAAAATCGGACTGGAAAAAGCCCTGCTTAAATTTGGAGTACAAGACGGGGACCCCATGATGGTGGGCGGACGGGAATTTGAATGGAACGGCAATTTCGACGAAGAAGCCCCCGTCACCCCCGAGCACGCCGGCTACAAACAGCGTGAGACCAAAGCGGAACGTTTGGCTAAACGCCGCATGCGGCGGGAAGCCAAAAAACACTAAACACTACATAAAAAAGAGCTTGCCCTCAAGTAAGCTCTTTTTTAACAGGCAACCCTTTACAATAAACCTAATAAACAAACAGCCCCCCGTGTCCGGGGGGCTGTTCCTCGTTGGGGTTGCCAACGGGGAGGTCTGGTAAAGTGGAGTTATTCAGTCTTACAAGCCAGGCTTCTTTGTCTAGCAGTATAACAGATATAGGCCAATTTATTATCAGGTAAAAAACAACCAAAGACGGTGTTACTAGAGCCACCCATACTGCAATTTATCCCTCGAGTATCTGTAATTAGATACTGTTTAGGATTTTTATAAACAAAGTGGTCCCAATTTACAGAAAACTCTCCTCCCATATTTTGACAGACATCATAATCATTAGAGCCCTGACAAGATCCTATTCCTGCATTTGCTGCTCCAGGACAAGCAACACCAACATATTGCGATATTTTCCACGTAGGTACCTGGCCCGAATAACCAGGAGTCATGCGCCAATCGACACAGTCTCTACCGAACGCTTTCTGTTGTTCCAAACTCGCCTCATCAAAATATTTAGCAGAGTAAGGTCGAGTATCATAACAAGTATCGTCATCCCCAGGAGTGAAAGTTTTCTCTACCCAAGAAGTCGCCTGCCAAACACATGCATTCACACAAGTATCTTGGGTTTTGTCATACTTACAAGTAGCCTGGTTCCAAGTATACGTAATAGTACCTGTCTGCCCATCCGGACACTCTTCCGTATAGCTCTGCCCTTTTGTGGGTTGGCAGACTTCTTCTTGGCAGTTATCCGTTTTCTTATAACTGCAGGTAGGTTCCCCCTGCCAAGTATACGTAATGGTTCCA